>NZ_SMKP01000193.1:0-20659 GCF_004349015.1 Nonomuraea diastatica | reverse complement strand
GGGGTGAGGGTGGGGGTGACGGTGGCGCCGTCTACCTGCTGGGATGGCGTGACCTGCAGCGCGTTGACGGCCGGTTCGGAGACCGGGTCCGGCACGTCGATGGTCAGGGGCTGCCAGTCCGACCAGGGGGAGCCGACTGCGGTGGCGGTGTTGATCGCCCGGACCCGCCAGCGCGCCTTCCACCCGTCGGCCAGCTTCCCTTCGGGCACGGTCGCCGTGGCCTGGGTGCCGGAGGCGACGTTATCTATGGCGCTGGCCCAGATCTGGCCGGTGCCCTGTCCGGTCGCGGCCGGGTCGTGTTCGAGTTCGAACTCGGCCCGCACCGGCTGTGCGGCCGGGTCGGTGACCGTGGTTTGCAGGGCCGGGGTCAGGCTCGTGGCCACGGTGCCGCCGTTCACCGCCTGGGAGGGGGTGACCTGGAAGGCGCCGACCGCCGGGTTCGGCACGTCCACAGTGGCCGTCTGCCAGTCCGACCACGCCGAGGTGGTGGACGCGGCGGCGTTGGCCGCGCGGGCCCGCCAGCGGATCTTCCACCCATCGGTCAACATGCTCGAGGGGACGCTCACCGAGGCCTGGCCGCCGGATACGACCTCCGGTGAGACGCCAGCCCAGATCTGGCCGGTGCCCTGTCCGGTCGCGGCCGGGTCGTGCTCGACCTCGAACTCGCCGGTCAGGTTGCCACCCACAGGGTCGGCGACCGTTGCGGCCAACTGCGGAGTGAGCGAGGTCGTCACCGTGGTGCCGTTCTCGGTCTGCGCTGGGGTGATGGCCGGGGCGGAGACGGTCGGCGCGGAGGCCGGGCCGCTGGTGGTGAGGGTCAGTTTCGGCGGGCTGCCGAACTCGTCGGTGTTCTCCGCGGAGGTGTAGACCCGGTAGTTGTTGATGTTGGCTTCGCCGGGAGACTTGAGCACCAGGCCGTGGTCGGCGGCGCCGGCGGCCCAGTCTTGGGCGATGCCGGTGACGTTCCAGTCCATGCTGTCCGGCCAGGTGGCGCAGTCCTGGTTGACGCCCTTGAAGTTGGTGGAGGCGTCCTCGGTGATGAAGGCCGGCTTGTTGGCCCAGTGGAGGTTGTCCGGGTCCCAGGTGCCAGTGAGGCGGGCGACCTGGATGCCGTTGGCGAGCGCGGCACCGCAGTTCTGGGCGTCGATGGTGTTCATCGTCAGCTTGGCGTCGGTGACGGTCGAGCCGGTCAGGTTGGGGGTGTCGAACTTCAGGTGCACCCGGTGCTTGAACCCGCCGGTCCTGGTGCCTGCCATCGTGTACGCCGCTGTCGGGTCACCCGGGAAGTCCGCATCGTTGTCTGAGGTCACCTCGACATCGGCGTTCACCGGCAGCGTGACCGCCGCGGCCACCCGCACCGGGTAGATGGTGCCAGCGTCGGTCAGGAACGCCTGGTCCGGCTTGACCACTAGCTCCGAACGGCCGTCCTTGGTGACCACGTCGCTGCTGGCCTCGCCGTGCTTGACCGACGCCGGGCGATCCTTGGCGCCGCCGTCCGACACGATCGGCCGCGTACCCGCGGCGACCAGCTTCTTGTCCTCGCCCTTCAGCAGCAGCCGGCCGTCCTTGCCCTCGGTCAAGGCCAGGCCCTCGTCTTCGACGCCGATCCGCAGCTCCAGCGGCTTGGACGGCCGCTGGCGCAGCACTACCTCGTGCCGGAACCCGCTGGGCAACGCCGTCACCACCAGGTCGGCACCTACACCGGCGGCGTCGGTATAGGTGGCGACACTGCCCTTGACGGTCGGCTTGGGCAGCGGTGTCGGCCAGCGCAGCGCGTACGACTTGCCGTCGGCGGACATCTTCACGAACGGATCCATACCGCCGGCGGAGAACTCCACCAGCGCGCCCTCGGCGAGGATCTTGGGCCGCAACGTGCCGCCCTGCTCGGCCAGGGTGGTGTCGATCGGCACCCATCCGCCGCCGTGCCTGGCCCGTACCGGACCGGTGGTGACTTCCGTCTTGAACGTCTTCCCGTCCGGCTGGGCGTACGTGATGCTGGTCGCCGTCGTCTCATCGGCGACCTCGACCGCCTTGCCCTGCTTGACCGCCGCCGCAGAGGTGGCGGTGCGGGCCTGCGACGGCACGCGCATTTCAGCGACCACTACCCGATGGTGCCGCGGAGTGAGGCTCCCCGCCGGCTCCCGGAAGGTGCGCTTCCCCTCATACCGTGGAGACCGAACCTGAGGTGAGGTTGGGTCGCGGGAGTGACCAGGCGCAGGTTTGATCCAGAGTTCCGGGCGGGCGCGGTGCGCATCGTCAAGGACTGGCAAGCCCGTCTCGCATGTCGCGCGGGACCTTGACACCACGCCTTGAGCCCAAGGAGTACACCGCCGCTCGCCACCAGGCAATGGGGTGGTTCAGTCGATGGGCGGAGTCGGCTGCGCGCTCGACAACGCAGCCTCCGAGCCGTTCAAGGTCGAGTACGTCCACCGGCGGCCGTTCGTCCAGGTGCGGCAGGATCGTCTCGAACCTCGCCGCAAGAATCTCTCGGTTTCCTTCTGGAAGTCCCCTGCCAGATCAACGTGCCGATTGATGGGGAGCCACGACGGCTACTGGAGAACCTCATGATCTCGAAGCCCGTGCCTGCTTGCTCACCGGCCGGCCTCGCGCCCGTCACCCCGCGAACCGGACATCACATCCTTAACCGCCACAGGTTGCGATAAAGAAGTTCTATAGCGAACAAAAAGGGGAGTCTGTGAACCTGAGCTCGAAGGATTATCGCGAAGCGGCGGGCGTGCGCACCCCCTCTCGAAAAATATGACATCAGAGCGCGTTGATGGGATCCGCTCATGGATGGTCAGCTTACACAGGCGCGGGGTGGATCAGCTGCATGGATAGGGACATCGATTCTTTGCAAGTTCTCGTGGTCAACGGCGAACCCATGCTCCAGGAGGGAATCACGGAACTGCTGGGCAAAGAGCCCGGCTTCGTCGTTCGTGCATGTCGCATGACGCCGGAAAAGCAGCCGCACATGCATGGCGGCCTGATGCCGGATGTGGCCGTTCTCGTCCTGGAAACACACGACCCTGCCGCCGACATTCTCCTCAACCTTCTGGAGACCTGGCCCGGAGTCAAGGTCGTCGTCCTCACGGCTCATGATGATCCGCGGTTGTTGTGGAGCCTGTTCAGCGCCGGCGCGAACGCCTGCCTGGCCAAGGGCACGCGAAGAGACGAACTCGCCGCCGTGATACGCGGACTCCGCGAGGAAGGGGATCGGATCACCATTTCTGCGCCACGCCGAACGATCACGCTTTTCGGCGCCGAAGGAGGATGCGGAAATATCGTGACCGCACGAGAGCTAGAGATCGTCGAGCTGGTCTCACGTGGCCTGAGCAATTCACAGATATCGTCGAAGCTCTTCATCACGCAAAGCACGGTCAAGCGGCACCTGACCAACATATATGCCAAACTCGACGTGACGTCGAGGATCGGCGCGGTCAACAGGGCCATTCAGATTGGAATCCTTCGTGAAGATTCCGTCAATGGATGGCCCGAGATGGATGACGCGCCCGGCGGTTCGTCGTAGGCATGCGTACGACGTTGGTCGCAGCCCCGATGCGACCGGGGAACGTGACATACGCACTTGGTCCACATCCTCCTTTCATTGGAGCATCCTCTTGAATCCGTGCTTTAGGTGGCTACTCTCGGTCTTGCAGCTGCAGCTCATTCGTGGACGTCCAGATATCCAGCCACGATCACAGGGAGAAAAGCGTGAGCGTTTCACATAAGCTCGACTTCGACCTCGGCAACCTGCCCATGGACGTGTTCGACCTGGCCGACAGCGGCCTGACGGTCGAATCTCTGACCGCCGGTCACGGTATGGCCGAGAACGGTGCCTCGTGGTTGTGCAGCTGCGTGTGCAGCAGCAGCGCAAGCAGTAGCTGAGGCAACGGACACGGCGGCGGGTCGATGCATCGGAAGCGGCTCGCGGGTTTCGGTCAGCTCGCGATGACGTGATCTGGATCGCCGAGCGGGCGCGCGTAGCGGCCCGTGGTCACCCGGCCATCTGCTTTCGGCTGCCCAACCACCAGAAACAGCCCGCCGCGGCTCGGTTTCGCGGAGGAGGACCTCAGGAAAGGAGGAGCACCCATCTGATCGACCCTCGGATGGTCGAGCGGATGTCCGATCATCGCAATGTGGGCGCCGATCATTTCGCCCTCCAGGTTGTACTCGCGGGCGACATGGGCGCGCGCAGCCATCAGCGCAGTGGCGTGAGAGCCGATGCGTTGGGGCTCCGCGCCGTCCACGGCGCGGCGACGCCCACGTCTTCCAGCTGATCCGCAGTTCACTCGGCCATTACGCGCACATCTCTCGAAGGAGAAGAGTTGAGTATTTCGCAGAATCTTGGCTTCGACCTCGAACACCTTCCCATGGACGTGTTCGACCTGACCGACAGCGGCCTGACGATCGAGTCGCTGACCGCCGGTCATGGAATGACCGAGAACGGCGCTTCCACCACCTGCGTGTGCAGCAGCGGCTGCAGCAGCTGACCGGACGAGTCACCCTGCTGTCCGTCACGCGCACGCGGCGGACAGCACGGGTTTCAGGGCAAGAGTCGAAGGGATGGGCGAATGTACGAGCACCCGGCCACCACGAATTTCGCGTGGACGGTCTCACCCATCGTGGCGCGGATGGCCGGGCTTCCCGCCGCTTCGTTGGAAAACCTGCGATTTTTCACGAGCTTCGCAAGGGTCGAGGAACTGGCCGCGACACGAGAATGGCTTGCAGCGGAGGCCGACACGCTGTCAGGTGCGCTCTATGTCGCCATTGGCGCGTCCTCGCGAGCCGGCGCCAAGCCGGCATTGGTGGGGCTTCGTCGCGCCCTTCACAGGATTCGCCGCCCTGGCTCGGGTGAGTGGAACGCCGAGGTCGCCGCCGCGCTGCCCCCGGAAATTGCCGTTCGTGTGCGCACGTGGACCTCGACGCTGGAGGAGTACGAGCGTCGAGCAGCGGAACTGCCGAGGATCCTGAACGCGGAAATGGAGCACAAGCAGGCCGAACTACGAGAGACCAGCGCGCATCCCGGGTTTCGGCGAGCCCTTTCGCAGGCCAGCCCTTCGTTGTTCGCGGAACTTTCGAAGTGGCTCGACTCCGAAGAACGGCGACCACGGCGTCAGTCGATCATCCGACTGGTCAAGTACGTGGCGCGAGCCGCGGCCAAGACAAGCCCATACAGCACCTTCACGATCAGTGGTCTGGGCAGATGGACCGATGGCAATGCGGACATACGGTTCGCCGATCGCGGCCGGGTCTCCGGGGTGCTGGAGCTGAACGGCCTTTTCCTCGGCCACCTGGTCCGGGTGCTCTGCGAGGTGCCATCGTTGTCGGCGTCCCTGCCGCTGCGCGTCAATCCCAGTGCCACCGTCCGGGATGACAAAATCACGTTCTTGGGCCGGCCGTCGAAGGAACCGATCATCTCGATGCCTGCAACGCCCGCTGTTCTGGAGTGCCTGCGCATTCTTCGTGACGAACCGACGTTGACTCGTGATGGGTTGTGCTCGGCACTGGCTCACGCCGAGGGCGTCAAGGACGACTCGCGACGCTTCATCGACGCACTGATCTCAGCCGGGTTGCTGGAGCCGCTGCCACCGGTTGACGAGCAGTCGCCGGATCCACTCGGTGACCTGTCCCGATGGATGACAGCCAACGGGGATGGCAGCGTTTCCGGCATCGTCAAGCTTATCGATCATGTTCGTACGGAGCTGCGGCTTCCCGTGCCGTTGGAGGATGTCGAAGAACACTGCGCCCGGCAGGAGAGGCTTACCCATGCCGTGCGAGAGTTGGCTGCTGAGGTCGGGCTGCCGTCTCACTGGCCTGAGCAACTGGGCAGGTCGATCTTCCACGAGAATGCGGTCTTCAGCCATACGGCAGTCGAGTGTGCGCTGCCACGTTGGCGCCCCGCGCTCAACGACCTGGATGTCCTCCGGCGTTGGCTGGGCGTCTTCGACCCGGCGCTGCCGTTGAGACTCGCTCTCGGCGCCTATCATCGAGAGCGTTTCGGATCGGGTACCTCCATCCCCCTTCTCGCCGTGCACCGGGCGCTTCAGGAAGAACTGGCCCAGGAGGGCGGAGCAGAAGAAGCCGGGATTGCTCGTGAGATCAGGGAATTGCTCAAGATCTCGCCTCTGATGCCGAACCCGGACCTCGTCCACAGCCACTTGCCACGTCTTCGGGAGCTGCACGACATCCGGGAGGAAGCACTTTCTGGAGTGCTCGTCGAGGCAAGCGATGACGGGGTGATCAGGGTCGACCCGGAAGTCATCGCGAAAAGGGCGGCCGGCTGGCCAGAGTGGGTGACCTCACCCGAGTCGCTGGGATGTTACGTTCAGCCCATTTCCGATCCGGAGACCCTTCGACTGGTGCTCAACGTGGCGCATACCGGCTACGGCCGGGGCCGTAGCCGGCTGATGTACTTGATAGGACAGGCAGATGGATCGCCACCGCCACCGGACTTGACATGGCGGACACACACGGCCGGCCGACAGCTCGCTGAATTCGCCGGAACGTTCTCCTCCTCGCTCAACCTGCGTGCGGACAGCGTGCCCTACGAAATCGATTACCCTTTCACGAGGAGTACCAGGCCGGCCGCGGAACGCATCTCCGTCGGAGATCTGGCCGCCGTCCATGACCCTGAGACCGACATGGTGGGCTTGAGCTCCCTGCGGCACGGTTTCGGCGTGATTCCGCTCCACCTCGGAATGATGGCGGATATCTTGCTCCCGCCTGTTGCGAGACTGCTCACCCAGGCGTTCGGCCCCACGTACTTCGTGCACCCCAGTGTGCCTTTGCTGGCGGGCAGGGCGAGTGGGCAGATCCCTGACGAGGTCAGTGCGTATCCGCGGATCGAGGTGGGCACGGTGGTGCTGCAGCGAGCCCGATGGGTCGTCCCCATCTCCCTGATACCCACGCGCGCCAAGGGCCAGACCGACGCCGCCTTCGCGCTGCGCCTGGCCGAGTGGCGGAGAGCACACGGCATACCGGCACGCTGCTTCGTCAGGGTGTGGAGCGAGGCCCTATGGAGCGGAAAGGTTGCCGGCGCATCCTGGGACACCTGGATTCTCGACAAATCACGCAAGCCCGTCTATGTCGATTTCGCCAATTGGTTTCTGGTCTTGGTGTTCGAGCGCATGCTGAACGGGACGGGCAAGATAGCCGTGTTCGACGAGGCGTTGCCTGCCCTTACTGACGCCGACTCGCCGGCGGACGGCTCGGCCGTGACGGAATTCCTTCTCGAGATTTCCGGAAAGGTGGCTCCCGATGCGTGACTCCGACTGGATCAGTGTCCATGCGTTCTATCACGGAGACCTTGATGAACTGCTCGTACGCGCCGTTGCCCCGATGGTCGAGGAATTCGATGATCGTGATCTAGCGAGTGACTGGTTCTTTCTGCGCTATTGGGACGGCGGGCCACATGTGCGGCTGCGCGTGCTGCCATCGAGGGGAATCGAGCGCGCCGAGGTCGAGAACACCATCCGTGATCGTCTGGACCACTACTTTCGCCTGCACCCCTCGGCGAGCCGTATGCGACAGGACGACTATGCCCTGACAGCACGAGCGCTGGCGCAGTGGGAGGAAGTCGACGCCTACTTCACGCAACTCCAGAGCAACAACTCGCTGAGCTTCATCCCTTATCAGCGCGAACATGCCAGGTACGGAACCGGAGCGTCGATCGAAGCCGTGGAGAGGCATTTCGTCGAGTCGAGCCGGATAGCCCTGCGGCTCCTGGCCCACGGGCTCACGTACGATCGGCGTGGCACGGCCGCGCTGGCATTGATCCTGCTCACCTGGCTCATCGGCGGGGACGACGTGGCCCTCGTCGCGAACTGGTCGGTCAGGAGAAGACGGCACTCAGGTGGCCCGCTGAGCCCCACCGGGGAGGGCCTGGACGTGCACACGGACGCCCAGCGTGAGCATGCCGTAAGAATCGCCCGCCAGATGCACGCTCTGGCCGCTCAAGCGCCAGAGACCACCGGCACCGGAACGTTGATCGATTGGGCGCGGTCTTTGAGGGCCCTGCGTGAGTCACTGGCGGCCGGGGTCGAAACCGGCGCGTTCCATCCGCCCACACGTGGCTGGGAAGGGTCCGGCGACATCTTCGTGTCCGAACCGCGGGCGAAGGTCTTCACGGTCCTGGATATCTGCGCGCACCTGATCTGCAATCGGCTCGGCCTCTCTCTGACGGCTGAGGGTGTCGTACGGAGTCTGGCCGCACACGGGGTCACGGCGCTCGCCGGCGAAAGGAGCCAGGTCAGTGGAGTGGCATAGCATCCACGTCTATTACCACGCCGATAAGGACGCGTTGGTTCTCGGCGGGGTTCGCCCGCTGTTCGCCACGCTGTCCGCACACGTCGCGGGTGCCGCGTACATCCCCCATTGGAAGCGTGGACCGCATCTGCGGCTGCATTTGCGCTGCGGCACCCCTGTGCTCGACGGCGTCGTGTGGCCCGCCGTCCACGAGATCATCGGTGGTTTCCTGGCCGAACATCCTTCCAAAGCCGCCCTGGAGCCCGAGCAACACCTGCCGATGCACCGGCGCTTGGCCGAATTGGAGCACGAAAGCGAGCCACTGCTCCCTTGGCACCCCGACAATTCCATCCGTCCGGAACCCTATGATCGGCGAATTCGGGTCCTGGGCAGCGAGGACGCGGCCGACTTGCTGGCCGATTTCTACTCCGACACCACACCCCTCGCCTTCGACATGACCGAGGCGCTCCGCGAGGGTGGCCGGCGTCTGGCGGTGGCCTTCGATGTGATGATCGCCACGGCGCATGCGCTGTCAGGGGCCGGCATCGAGGCGGGATTCATATCCTTCCGCTCGCATGCGGAGGCGTTTCTTGCGGCGTGGCCCGAGGCGGAGGGCCTCCGAACCGCGTGGGAGGAGCATTACCACCGGAATTCGGCGCAGCTGGCGGCCAGGGTGCGAGCGATCATAGCCACACTCGACGGCGAGCAGAAAGTCGTCCCCTTTGTTGACGAGTGGGTGGCTGCGCTGTCGCCGTTCCGTCGCCGGGGGACGAGCCTTATCAGGGATGGGCGGCTCTCTATGGTGCCTCCGCCTTACCGGGGCTTCGACCCGATGGCGGAACTCGCCCAGGTCAGCTCGTTTCACAAGCATCTTGTGGACCCAGCGTGGCAGGAGATCCGTTCGGCCGACTGGTTCAACGTGTACCGCCTGATGCTCAATTATGCGTATCTGCATCTCACCCGGCTCGGCGTCACGCCGGTCGAGAGGTTCCTGCTCTGCCACCTGGCGGCCAATGCGGTCGAGGAGTGTTACGGAAAATCTGCCACTGAACTGATCGCAGATCCCGGTCCGAACGCCCTCCTAGACCCATCCGACCTACCATCATGACGCACCTGTCCGTGCCTCGCACGCTCTCCGAGCGGCTGTCGCTGATCTCCGGGGTGTACAGCGCCGTCTCCGACGACGGAAACCTGATCCTGGCGACCTCGCATCGCACCGAGGCGCTGGGGAAATCCGCGAGCTGGAAGCGGGCCCTCTTGCACCGGCTCGCTACGGAGGAGCATTCGACCGCGGACCTGCAGGCGCTCGCCCGCGATCCGGACGGCGCAGCCGACTCACTCGGGTTCGTCGACACCCTGAAAAACTCCGGCTGGCTGATGACGACGGTGGTGCAGGGTGACCGGCCGCTCTACTCCGTACGCCCGTGGCGCCGCCCGTCCGCACCCCGGCCTTGCGACCCGGGCGATCTCATGTTGTCGCGTTTCACCGTGCTGCGTCGCGAGGGTGACCAGATCGTGGTGGAATCTCCGCTGGCTTGGGGTGATGTGCACGTCCATGATCCAACAGCGATGGCGTTGCTCGGCACGCTGACGGGGGCGAAGGGAACGGAGCACCCGCCCGGCCTGGCGTCCGCCGGCTTGACGAGGCGAATGCTTGACGATCTGCGGTGGACGGGCCTGGCGGTTCCCGTCTCGGATGGTGAGGACGCGGAACTGCGGGTGGGCCAGTGGCGGGCCCACGAACTGTGGTTTCACCGACGCACGCGTGCGAGCGAGCGAGCCTCACTGGGCGCGGGATACGGCCGTACCCGATGGGGACATGAGCGGTATGAGCCGCTGCATGAACAGCGCGAACGATATTCCGGCACCGCGATCGATCTGCACCGGCCCGATCTGGACGTTCTGCGCCAGGACGATATCCCTCTGACGGTGGCGCTGGAGGACAGACGTTCGGCACGGAGTCACGACGACTTTTCCCCGATCAGCTTGGCGCAGCTCGGCGAGCTGTTGTTCCGGTGCGCTCGTGCCAGAACGTCGCATGACCGTGGCGACACCACGAGCCCGAGCCGGCCGTATCCCGCCGGGGGATCGGTTTACGAACTTGAGCTGTATCCCGTCGTGCGCAAGGTTTCGGGACTCGAAGCGGGCATGTATCACTACGATCCGCACGAGCATCGGCTCAGGCTCGTACGGGAGCCCGGCCGTGAGGTGGGCAGGCTGCTCTCGGCGGCGGTTCGAGCGACTTCGGCACCACACCTGCCTCAGGTACTCCTTGTGGTGACGGCGCGCTTCGGGCGACTGATGAGGACATACGAGCAGATGCCGTACTCGTTGCTTCTCAAGCACGTGGGTGTGCTCTTTCAGACGATCTACCTGGTGGCCACATCGATGGGCCTGGCCGCCTGCGCCTTGGGCGGCGGTGATGCCGATGCTTTCAACGAGGCGGCCGGCGTCGATTACACGATGGAGAGTGCGGTCGGTGAGTTCATGCTGGGCAGCCGTGCCGCGGGAACGGATTGAAGGACACGATGGAGGACAAGGTGCGGCTGGAGCTCCGTCCCGATAGCTACTACGTGGAAACACCAGAGGGCGCATACGTCCTTTCTCATGCCGGATCGCTCTCATTCACCGGTCGTTCGATCTATCCGCTGATAGACCGGCTGGCTCCGTACCTGAATGGCCGCCATACGCTCGACGAATTGACGGCGGATCTTTCACTGGAGCGTCGTGAAATGGTGGAGAACCTGCTGCTCACATTGCGGGATCGTGGCGTGGTCAGGGAGGTCGGTGACGTTGCGAGCGCGGAGGACGGCCACAACGGCGATGGCTCGGGCCTCTACGACCACGAAATCCGCTTTCTCGGCTACTTCCGCCATTCCCCTTCCGCCGCCCTTCAGGCATATCAGGACACGACGACGGTTGTGCTGGGATCGGGACCTCTGCTCGTCGCCACCGCGGCGGCCGCCGTACGTTCCGGTCTACGCCGGGTCAGAGTGCTCGTCACCACGGCCTGTGCCACCGATCTCGCGCTTCTGGCCAAGGAGACCAAGCGGGCACGACGAGACCCAGAACAGGAGATAGTACATCGCCTGCTGGACGGCACGGAGATCGACGCGGACTCCTTCATGCCGTTGCTCGATGATGCCGGTCTCGTCGTGCACGCCTCCGACGGGATCATGGCGGAGGGAACCCGCCTGATCGAACGGCTCACCGCAGCCACAGGAACAAGACTGGTACAAGCCGGTCTGATCGACGGTGAGGCATGGATCACCCCCATGACGATCGGTCAGGCGAGCTGGACATCGGCCCGCCTGCGGCTCGTGGCACGGGGTTACCAGGGACGTGAGGAAACCACCGCGAAATTCACCCGAACTGCGGCAGCGGTCACCGCAGGGCGGCTCGTCCAGGGCGTCTTCACCTCGTTCACCGGGGTGAACATCGAGGCGCCCCATCAGTTGACCGAGATCGATGTACGGACGTTCCGGAGCGCGGCACACACCGTTGTGCCCCATCCCTTTACGCGTGCCGCCGTGCCCAGGACCGCCGAGGAGTTCCTCCACAAGGTCACGGCGCTCGACACGGGCGCCCGTATGGCCCCGGAGCTGTTCTCGCGGCAGGCGACCGCATGCACCGGTGACCGTCTGGGCGTGGTCGGCGATCCAGCGGAGCACGATTTCGTGCAGACTCCGCTGCATGTGTGCGAGACCGCGGTATCCGATCCGGTCGGTCTCCTGAGGGCAGCGCCTCCCCCTGCCGCCATCGGTGCCGGGCTCGACTTCGAGACCGCCCGCCACAGCGCGGTCATGAAGGCGCTGGCCACGTACGGCTCGCTGATGGTCGACCCACGCCTCCTCGATTGCGCATGGGACGAGGATGACCCCGGGCGAGCCATCGACCTGCTCAGAACCACCACCACACCGGCGACGACCTGGGCGTATCGGATCGTGGACGGTCATGTGCACCGAGTGGACGCACGTCTGGCCTTCCCTGCCCTGGCCGGCATGGCGCCACCGGTCGGTGTCGCCGCCGCCTACAGCTGGCGCGAGGCCGTCATGGCGGGGATGGTTCACCATTGCCTGCACCTGACCGTCACCGAGATCCAGGCTTCGCCACGGCCTTTCCCGCGCATCGACGTGAACGATGCCGACCTGGACCACGTGGCTGATCGTTACCGGAGCATGCTCACGGCCATCGGCGGGGACGTGGATCTCTACGATGTAACGGGCTCCCTCGGACTGCCCGTCGTCATCGGTTATCGAGCAGGCAGGGCCGCAGCCTGCGCCGCCGGAGAGTCCATGGCAGCCGCCCTTCGTGCGGTCCTTGAGCAGATCCTGCTCCACTACCAGTCGCACCAGAACCGCCAGTTCCGCTACGCCCCGCCGCCTGCTCCCGGCCTGCCTGCCCGGCTGCGCGGTGCCACCACAAGGCTTCCGACCGATCGATCCTTCGACGTCGAGTCGCTTGCCGATGTCATGGAGCGGCGGGGCCTCCACCCCGTCGCCATCCCTCTCGATCACGATTCCGAGGTGCACGCACTGATGCCCTACATGGTCCAGGTAGTGATGGCCGATGCACCACGTGACTGAGGACAAGCCCGCACCGGGCGCCGACGCTCTGGTGGTCGGCGTAGTCGGAGAGGGCCTGCTGGCCGAAGCCATCGCCTCGTCTCCCGCCATCGCGGGCGTCGCACTGCCGGCCATGACGTCAGACACCGGCGAACTCGACGAACGTTGCTCGGCGGTCGTGCTCGCGAGCGACGGATGGGACACCCGGGCCTACGCGAACGTTCGGCGGATCGCCGCAGAAGGCGCGCTGCCATGGTTGCCGGTACGGGCGGAACTCGGGCGCGTACTCATCGGCCCCGCCGAGGTCAACGGGTCCGCGGGCTGCGTTGACTGCGCCGAGCTCCGCCGCAGGCTAGCTCGCAAGCGGCCCCAGGACCACGACACCCTCTGGGAACGACATGGGAGCACGATGGCGGAGCGCCCGTCCTCGTGGCTGACCGCCCTGGCCGCGGAGCTCATCGCCGAGCTCACCGCGGACGAGATGAAGCGCTTGGTCACCGGCACGACGCCACCTCTCACCCGGCAGGCAATGGTCGAAGTGCATCTGCAGGATCTGGCCACCACGATCCACAGCTTCCTGCCGGACCCCCGATGCCTGGTCTGCGGCGCTCTGCCGGATGACGCTCCCTCCCTCGCGCGGATCACCTTGGAGCCGCGCGTCAAAGCCGACCCCGCCGCCTACCGTGTGCGAGCGGTGGCCGAGGAACTGGATCACTTGGAATCCACCTTCGTCGACGCCGAATGCGGCCTGATCCGCTCGATGGAGAAGGGAAGCGACGGAGGTGTCGTGCTTGCCGGAGCCGAGATCGGCCTGCGTGGTGGTGGATCGGAAACCGGGTGGGGCAGGACTCGTGGGTATCGTTCGAGCAAGCTCGTCGCCATGCTGGAAGCGCTGGAGCGCTACGGCGGCATGGAACCCGGCGGCAAGCGGACCACCGTACGCGCTGCCTACAGCGAGGTGCGGGACAACGCGCTTGACCCTCGAACGCTCGGCCTTCACAGCGCCGAGGCGTACGCACTGGCGGACTTCCCCTACCGGCCGTTCGATGAGACGCGCCCCTACCGGTGGGTGTGGGGCTATTCGTTCGCCCGGCAAGCTCCGATCCTCGTCCCTGAGCAGTGTGCCTACTACCGGCTACGCGCTGGAGGCCGCGACGATGCGCCCTTCGTCTATGAGGTCTCCAATGGATGTGCCCTCGGTGGCTGCCTGGAAGAGGCCATCCTGTACGGCATGCTGGAGGTCGCTGAACGCGACGCCTTTCTCATGACGTGGTACGCGCGCATGGCAGTTCCGAGAATCGAGTTGTCCTCAGCCGTTGATCGTACGATCCCGCTGATCGTCAAGGCGATAGAGGCTGACACCGGCTATGGCGTTCTCGCCTTCGACACCACGCTGGAGCAGGCAATCCCCTGCGTGTGGGTGATGGCGGTCGCCCCGTCGCAAGATCAGGACCGCCCCAAGATTGTCTGCGCTGCCGGCTCCCACCTCGACCCGGAACGCGCGGCGGAGCGCGCGTTGAGTGAGCTCGGGCCCATCCTCAGCGGCCTCATTCGCCGCTATCCAGCCCAGCGAGAGCGCGCCCTGGAGATGGCGGCTGATCCCCGAGCAGTCAAGATCATGCCTGATCACTCGCTTCTCTACGGGTCTCCCGAGGTCTTCTCCCGGCTGCGATTCCTGACCGAGTCCACCCGAACCCACGACTTCACCGATCTCCCCCGAACCGCCTCCCGCCCGCACACCGACCTACGCGACGACCTCGCGGAGGTGCTGCGCAGTTATCTCGACAGCGGGCTCGACGTCATCGTTGTCGACCAGACGACGCCCGAACATCGCGCAGGGGGATTCGCCAACGTCAAAGTGATCATCCCAGGGACGCTACCGATGACTTTCGGCCACGACTATCGCCGCCTCGCCGATCTGCCGCGTCTCTTCGACGTGCCACATCGCCTCGGCCACCACAGGACGCGGCTGACCGCAGAGGACATCAATCCACACCCGCACCCGTTTCCGTGAGGAGCGAAATGTACGTCTCCCTCGTCGTCTGGGACCTCACCGAGTCAGACGCAACAGTGGAGAGCCTCCGGCATTACCTGAGCGACTACGCGGTTGACGCGTATTCCACGCTCGAAGGCATGCGCCTGAAGGCCTGGTTCTCCAATCCCGACAAGCAGATCTGGGGAGCGATCTATCTCTGGGACGCCTTGGGAAACATGGACGGACCGTCCAAGGTCAGTCGCGCGATCGAGCTCATCGGCTATCCGCCGACATCGTCCGGGATCTTCGAACTCGAGGCCACCGCCGAAGGCCACAGCGCCTACGCGGTGCTTTCCGGGCTCGGCAACGCGCTTGCCGGAAAACGTGGTGCCGGCGGGCAGGCTCCACCGGCCGCCCAGGAAGTAGCCCGACGAGCTCCGTGAGCGTGTGGTGCGGATGGTCTTTGAGGTCCATGAGCAGACTGGCCAAGCGCCCTTGACATGGTTGATCAACCGGGCGCAGGCGTTGCAGCGGGATGAGCCGGCTGGAGTTTCAGGCCGTGGGGCAGGCGCGGAGCCCATCACAGACGACCGAATTCATGCGCTGCCGTGCCGCATCGTCGAGGCCGTCGCGTTCACGGCCCAGGCAGCCGACGACCAGCGCCTTGACGTCGTCGATATCGACGTCCCGGCGTACCGCACCGGCTTGCTGGGCACTGGCGAGCAGGCCGCGCAGGGCGTTGCCGAAGTCCCGGTTCGCGGTCGAGGCGGCGGCTTGAATGTCGAAGCCCGCGCTGCTGATCGCGTCGCCGACCGAGTGGTCGGCCGCACCGTCCTCCACCAGGACGGCGAAGAAGGTGAAGAACGCGGTGGCTGGGTCGTTGCCGGCGGCGAGTTCGTCGGCGCGCTGGACGAGTTGTCCGATGCGGTTGAGGACGACGGCTCTGAACAACTCCTCTTTGGTCGGGAAGTGCCTGCTGAAGGTGCCGGTACTGACGCCCGCCCGGCCGTGCGATCTCGCGCACGGACACCGAGGCGCCATGTTCGGCGAATGCGGCGAATGCGGCCTCAAGAAGCCGCTCCTGATTGCGACGGCCGTCGGCACGCTGGCGTCTGACCGGCCTGGATGAGGCCCCGTCGTCTGCCGCACCCGGTCCTGGCTCGCCGAGGTAGCGGTGGCGATGTCGCCACGGGGGGTATGAGAAGTTTCTCCTCAGCGGCCTGCGCTGCGGTGTCCTCCTGCTGCCGTGCTCTGGCCGCACCCCTGTGGGTCCACCCGCTCAAGCTTGGTCCAGCCGGTCCAGCCTCGCTCCCTCAGCAACTCGATCAGCCGGCGGGCGGGGGGCACGGCGTCGAACGCCAGCGTGTCCATCAGCTTGGCGAACGGTGGATCGACGTCGACATCGCCGACGTAGTCCTCGCCCCGCTCGTCGGCCACCCGCGTGAGATAGCCGGCCAGCTCGTCGGCCAGCTCGGCCAGCCGTGCGTCGTCCTCGCCCCGGTCGAGAGCCTGGCCCAGCGTCCGGTAGAGATCGATGAGCCGCTGGTCGGCGACTTGTTCCCGCTTGCGTGCCAGCCACTCCGGGACTCGCTCGGGCGAGTGCACCGCCAGCGGGATCCAGCCGTCGCGTTCGATCTGGACGATCCGCTCGTCCACCCCGAGCGCCCGCAGCCGGTCGAGAAACTCGACCACCTCAGGAGGCAGCACCAGGCTGTCCCCTGCGGCGAGCCGGGCGATCCGCTCCCGGTGCCGCTGCCGCTCCCGGATCTCCGCCCGCAGCCGCCTGTCGATGTCCGCGACCGCTGCGGCGAACTCCTCTTCGCCGGCCTGCAGCAACTCCCGCACCCGCGCCAGCGGGACCCCGGCCTCGGCGAGGGTACGGATCCTGATCAGGTCGATCACCGCGCCGGCGTCGTACCTCCGATAGCCGGAACGGTCCCGCTCCGGCTCCGGCAACAATCCCTTGGCGTGGTAGTGCCGCACCGCGCGGACCGTCACTCCGGCGTACGACGCCAGCTCGCCGATGGTCAGCATCGAACCAGTCTCCTCCTGCGGCAGACGTTCAAGAAGCCGGCCTGGCCGGAGGGCCTATCGCACACCGGATGATCTGGGCGATCTCCGGGGCGTGCGTGAAGACCAGACGGTGGTCGGCGTCGAGCCAGGACGTGGAGATGTGCGGCTGCTCGCGGACCAGCCGCTCCACACCGGCACGCCAGTTCAGATTGAACCGCGGCGCATGCCCTTCGTCGCCGCCACCGGCCATCGAGGTCGACATGATCATGCTGACGGGAGAGTCGATCCTCCGGTACCGGTCGAGAATTTCTGACCGGATCCCATCGATCTCGACATTCAGGTCGAGAATCTCCTGAGCGGTGAGCAGTACCTGACGCGCACTGCCCCGCCCGGTCTCCTGCCGCGTCGCCATCTCCTCCCACATCGCGCGGAAGTCCGGCAGGTCGGCCTCTGTGATGAACGGTTCGGGCACCGGGTTCGCCCCGTCGATGAGAACGAGCTCGGCGACGGCGCCCGGATGCTCGGAGGCATAGTGCACGGCCAGATCCGCGCCCAGCGAGTAACCCACCAGCACGGGCACGGCGCGCTGGTCAGGGTGTCCCAGCCCCGCCAGCACGGTGGCGAGATCGCTGAGGAACGCCTCGAAGCAGTACGTGCCGGCGGCCGGCGCGAGGCCATGGCCTCTGAGGTCGAAGGTCACCACCTCGTAGTCGCGCCGCAGCAGCTCGGCCAGCTCGTACAGATCGGCCTGGGTCGAGCCCAGCCCAGGGCACAGGACCAGCAGTCGTCCCCGGCCACCGCGAGACACGGGGATCGTGACACCGTCGTGGTGGAAGTGCTGCATCGCACCGAATTTCGTCGTCACGCCCATCATGCTGGGGGGTTGACCCTGCGTCAGGGTCAACCGCCGCCGTGGCGACCTGACATCCCGCGTGGAGGGAGATAAACGCACGAAGACATACGATCACTTCAACGATAGTTCGACACCACAACCATTCCCGCGACGAGCAGTTACAATCGGCCCCTGCCTCGCAGCCTCCCGCCCCTCCAGGACCCTATGACACCGATGATGACGAGGACCCTCGCCAATCCCGCCCCGGCACCGCAGACGGATCCTCATCACCTGTGACGGGGCCGGTGCCACGATCGAGCTGCTGACACGCGCAGCCGCCGGGCCCATTACTCGGCCGGCTTCGACCTCGATGCCCGCGCCCGCACCGCCATCGCCGCGTTACCCGCCGACGCGTGGTCGTGCGTGCTGGATGACGCAGGCCAGGCCCACCTCTTGGACAAGGCGGGCACCGCGGAGCTCACCGGCCTGCTGCGGCACTCGGCCGGTGGCGACAAGCTGGCCACCTGGCCGGCGGGCATGCGCATCCTCGTCCGCCGGGAGAAACCCGCCCCAGGCGCCAAGCTGACCGACTTCGAAAAGACACGCGGCTGGCGCATGTCGCACAGGCCGCGTGGCTGAGGAAGAAGCTTTCACTCCCCGGGCTTCCAGAGCCAGGCAGGAGTTGAACCACGTGTTCGAGGCTGAGCGGCCTGCGTCGGCCAACGGTGGATGATCCGCACGCGGCGCCGCCTGGGCATGCTGGGATGTCTCGGATCTTGGCCGACTGCTGTGTTACCGGAGGCGTCATCTCGCTCCACCTCTGACTCGCGGTTCCCCGAGACCGGCAGCAACACCCCACTGGGCAGGGAGGCTTGCTGAAGCGCGAGCCGGAGCCCAGGGACGGCAGCGTGCCCGGAGTCGAGTTCCGCCGTCTCGTGCTGGTACGGCTGACCGGTCAGCTCTGCGACCTCCACCCCCAGCACCTCATGCCACGTCGCCGGTGCGTGCCTTCCTTGCGGCCGTCGCCCAGCTGCCCCGCTGAGCCACGGAGCAGCGACCGGGTCCACAGCGCATGAAGGGAGTGGTACACGGCCTGCTCACAATGGCGCGAGAGGTCGGCCGCGTACGCGAGTACGTCACCACCGATGCCATGGTCACCGCCGTAGGCATGATCGCGGCTCCGGTACCTAAAATCGAGCCATGAGCAGGACCGACCGCGCCAGCCGGGTGATCGCGGCACCACCGGCGACTGTCTACGGCGCTCTACTCGACCGTGAGTCCCTTGAGGCTTGGCTGCCGCCGGACGGCATGCGAGGGAAGGTCGAGCGGTGGGATCCCCGGCCTGGTGGCGGGTTCCGGATGGTTCTCACCTACCTCGACCACATCGACAATCCCGGCAAGACGTCAGATGCGACGGATGTTGTCGACATCGAGTTCGCCGACCTGACCCCGTCGGAGCGCGTGGTGCAGCGGGCGGTGTTCGAGGCCGACGACCCATCATTCGCGGGCGCTATGACTATGACCTGGCATCTCTCGGCCGCCGGTGGCGGAACCGAGGTGACCGTCACCGCCACGGACGTGCCGCCCGGCATCGACCAGGCGGCCCACGAGGCCGGAATCGCCTCGTCGCTGGCCAACCTGGCATCGTACGTCGAAGCGGCCGGCTGACTCAGGTCGACAGCGGCCCGGGCCGACCACATCGTCATGGGCCGGTTTCTCCCTACCACTTCCGGCAAGATATCCAAAGCGGAAAGCCGATCTCGGCTCCGTCGGCTAACGCGGGTGCCGCAGGGTTCGGATGCTGCCGGGGGCACAGATCATGACGAAGCGGGAACGCCGGTCAGGGGCTTTGGTGTGGTGTCCGGCTGCCGTCAATGCTGTGGCCTGCCCATTCGATGAGAGGAGGCTGCCGAAGGGACAGCAGTCGACCAGGATCTGATGGCCCGACCAGGTGCCTCGTTGTGTCTTACCGTGCCTCGATCTCACTGTCCAAGCACACGTTGAGGTCGCGGTCAGCCGAACGGAGCGGAACGGACGTGCCGACCGGTCGATGATCGACGGCCTTGCCGGCCGATGAACTACAGTCGTCCACCGTGGCCGAATCCTCCCCCTATCTGACCGCGACGGCGGGCGCCTACGACGCCGTCGCCGATCTCTACGCCGACTTCGTCCGAGATTCGCTCGACCGCCTGCCCCTGGATCGCGCGATACTCGCCGTGTTCGCCGAACTCGTACGGGCCGCCGAGCCCCGGCCCGTCGCCGAGGCGGGCTGCGGTCCGGGGCATATGACGGCACACCTGCGTGACCTCGGACTGGACGCCTTCGGCATCGACCTGTCTCCCGCGCTGATCGGCATCGCCCGCAAAGACCATCCTGATCTGCGTTTCGAGGTCGGTTCGATGGGCGCCTTCGACGTGGCCGACGGCGAGCTGGGCGGTCTGCTCTCCTGGTACTCCGCCATCCACACCCCGCCACCGGAGCTGCCGCCGTACTTTGCCGAGTTCCGCCGGGTGCTGGCCCCGGGTGGTTACCTCCTGCTCGGGTTCTTCGAATCCGAGGGTGGTCCGGTGTCTCAGTTCGACCATAAGGTCGCGCCGGCCTACCGGTGGCCGATCGACGACCTGGCCGACCTGGCTCGCAAGGAAGGGTTCGTCGAGGTGGGGCGGATGTTGCGCGAGCCTTTGGAGGGTGAACGATTCCGCCGCGGCCACTTGCTGATGCGCTGCGGCGGTACTACTGCGGCAAACACCGGCAGCATGGAATGAACGTGGTGCAACTGCCGGGCGATCCCATGGACCGGCCGGTGTGGGCTTCGCCTGCGCTGCCGGGCGCCGTACACGGTGTGAGCGCCGCTCGTACGGTCGGCCTGTCGACGCCTTGACCAGCTTCGGAGCGAAGACCTTCGCGGACAAGGGCTGCCAAGGAGCGGACGGCACGATCAGGACGCCGTCCGAACGGCATGGCAGGACGAGGCGGGGACCGGTGGCAGTGGCCGACGAGGAGAGCCGCCCGTTTGGAGGGGGTGGCGGG
>NZ_SMKP01000192.1:0-21047 GCF_004349015.1 Nonomuraea diastatica | reverse complement strand
CACCCCGGCCCCGCGACACCCGACGCGCCGCGACCACAGGGCGCGGCTCCGCCGCCTCGCCCGCGACACGCGGCGCCTGGTCCCGGGGCGGGGCTCAGGCGTCCTCGGTCGCGGCGGGGGCCGCGGAGACCTCGGGGGCGTTCTCCGGGAAGTGACAGGCGACCTGGTGGCCGCTGGCCAGCTCCTCCAGCGGCGGCTCGACCTGCTTGCAGATGTCCTGTGCCTTCCAGCAGCGAGTGTGGAAGCGGCAGGCGGGCGGCGGGTTGAGCGGGCTCGGCACGTCGCCGGTCAGCCGGATGCGCTCGTGGCCGGCTCGCCCTCTCGGGTCGGGCACCGGCACCGCCGACAGCAGGGCGTTGGTGTACGGGTGCATGGGCGAGCTGTACAGGCGCTTGCGGTCGGCGATCTCGACGATCTTGCCCAGGTACATGACGGCGACCCGGTCGCTGATGTGGCGCACCACCGACAGGTCGTGGGCGATCACGACGTAGGTCAGGTCGAGCTCGTTCTGCAGGTCTTCGAGCAGGTTGACGACCTGGGCCTGGATGGACACGTCGAGCGCGGAGACGGGCTCGTCGGCGATGATCAGCTTGGGCCTGAGCGCGAGTGTACGGGCGATGCCGATGCGCTGCCGCTGCCCGCCGGAGAACTCGTGGGGGTAGCGGTTGTAGTGCTCGGGGTTGAGCCCGACGAGCTCCAGGATGTCCTGGACGGCCTTCTTGACACCGTTCTCGGTGCGCACGCCCTGGATGCGGAAGGGGGCGCCGACGATGGCGCCGACGGTGTGCCGGGGGTTGAGTGACGAGTAAGGGTCCTGGAAGATCATCTGCATGTCACGGCGGAGCGGCCTGAGCCGGCCCTGCGACATGTGCGAGATGTCCTCCCCCTCGAAGACGATCCTACCGGCCGTGGGTTCCAGCAGCCGGGTGACCAGCCGCCCGGTCGTGGACTTGCCGCAGCCCGACTCGCCCACCAGGCCGAGCGTCTCGCCCTTGACCACGTCAAAGCTGATCCCGTCGACCGCCTTGACGGCGCCGACCTGCCTTTTGAGCAGGCCCTTCGTCACGGGAAAGTGCTTTTCGACGTTCTGGACGGAAAGCAGCAGCTCGTTGTCGCTCACCTCGGTCATCGCGCACCTCCCGCGTGACGGCCGCGTCCCCTGGCGCGGTGAACGAATAGGGGGCTCCAGGGCATGACGTTCTCCTGATCGTGTCGGCGCGGCGGCCCGGGTTGGCCAGCGTCGGTGGTGATCACCACGCCGGTGAGCACGACCGCCTCGGAGTGCGTGGCGGCGCGGGAAACCCTCCAGGCGCGGGCCGGGGTGGCGGCCCGCGCGCCACCCGGCTTCCTCCGGGATCCTTCGGCCTCGCGGGCCGGAGCGGATGTCACGAGGTCTCCAGCGCGGGCTTGATCTCGTTCTCCCACAGCGTGCGCCGCTCGTCCCGGCTCATGTGGCAGCGCACCAGGTGGCCGCCCTCGGTCTCGGCGAGCGCCGGCGACTCGGTCTCGGCCTTGCCCTTGGTGCGCTCGGCGAACGGGCAGCGGGGGTGGAAGGCGCAGCCCTCCGGCACGTTGATCAGCGACGGCGGGGAGCCCTTGATCGGCAGCAGCCGTTCGGTGGGCTCGCGGTCGAGGCGGGGCATGGAGCCCAGCAGCCCCCAGGTGTAGGGATGCTCGGGGCGGTAGAAGATGTCGTCGGTGGAGCCGTATTCGACGCATCTGCCCGCGTACATGACGAGGATGTCGTCGGCCAGCTCCGCCACCACGCCGAGGTCGTGCGTGATGATGATGAGCGCGGAGTTGAACTCGCTCTGCAGGTCACGCATCAGGTCGAGGATCTGCGCCTGCACGGTCACGTCGAGCGCGGTGGTCGGCTCGTCGGCGATGAGCAGCTCGGGGTCGCACGAGAGTGCCATGGCGATCATGGCGCGCTGGCGCATGCCGCCGGAGAACTCGTGCGGGTAGCTGTCGACGCGCTTCGCCGGCTCGGGGATGCCCACCCTGCCGAGCATGTCGACGGCGTGCTTGCGGGCCACCTGCTTGCTGACGTCGTTGTGGATGCGGTAGGCCTCGATGATCTGGTGGCCGACCGTGTAGTAGGGGTGCATGGACGACAGCGGATCCTGGAAGATCATCGCCATCTTCTTGCCGCGCAGCCCGCGTACGTGCTCGGCCGTGGCGCCGTTGAGCTCCTCGCCGTCGAGCCAGATCTCGCCGGAGATGGAGATCCGCGCCCGCCCGCCCTTGTGCAGGCCGAGGACGCCGAGGCTGGTCACGCTCTTGCCCGAGCCCGACTCCCCCACGATGCCCAGGGTCTTGCCGCGCTCGACGCTGAACGACAGCCCGTCGACGGACTTGACCAGGCCGTCGTCGGTCGGGAAATGGATCTTCAGGTCCTTGACGTCAAGGAAGCTCACGACAACCTCACCCTCGGGTCGACCACGGCGTACAGCAGGTCGACGACCAGGCTGGCCACGACCACGAACATCGCGGCGACCAGCACCACGCCCATGACCTGCGGCATGTCCTGATTTCTGATTGCCAGGATGGCGAACTGGCCGAGCCCGGGCAGAGTATAGGTGGTCTCGGTGAGGATGGCACCGCCGATGAGCAGACCGAAGTCGATGCCGAAGAGGGTCAGGATGGGCGTCAGCGCGGCCCGCAGGCCGTGTTTGACCACGACCTCGCGCTCGTGCAGGCCCTTGGCCCTGGCGGTGCGGATGTAGTCCTCGCCCATCGTCTCCAGCATCCCGGCACGGGTGAGCCGGGCGTAGGTCGCGGCGAACAGGAACGCCAGTGTGATCCACGGCAGCAGCAGGTTGTAGGCCCATTGGGCTGGATTGACGGAGATGTCTGTCCATGCGCCGCCGGGCGGTGTCCAGCCCAGGCCGTAGCTGAAGACGACCAGGGAGATCATGCCGGTGAAGAAGATCGGCAGCGAGACGCCGGCCAGCGCGGTGCCCATGGAGAGGCGGTCGAAGAAGCTGCCCCGGCGCAGCGCGGAGATCACGCCCACGCAGACCCCACCCACCACCCAGAGGACGGCGGCGCCGATGGCCAGCGAGAAGGTCACCGGCATACGGTCCAGCAGATCGGGCCAGACCGGCTGCCCGCTGATGAAGGAGTAGCCGAAGCAGGGCACGGGGCACTGCTCAATGCCGGCGCCGTAGTCGTACTCGGCTCCTGCGACCAGGCCCTTGACGAACCTGCCGTACTGCACGACCACCGGGTCGTTGAAGCCCAGCCGCTCGGCCACCAGGTGCACCGTCTCCGGCGTCGCGGCGCGCCCGACGTAGCGCGACGCCATGGCCTCCGGCGAGGCGCCGGCCCACTGGGGGACGACGTAGAAGATGCCGAAGGTGACCATGCTGATGACGATGAGCATGGCGAACGCGCCGATGACACGTTTGATGATGTATGTGAACACCGCTACGGCCGAGTGGCCTGCCCGTCGCCGGGCAGGCCACTTCTGCCTTCACCTGCCTTCGTTATATCCCCGTACCCCGCACGGTCACTCGACGCCGAGCAAGATGTAGTCGTACATGCTCTGGCCCTCGTTGTAGGCGATGTTCGTCAGGCCCTTACCGCGCATGAGCAGCGACTTGGCCCAGACCACCGGAAGGATGGAGGCGTCCTCCATGACCTTCTTGTCGACATCGACCCAGAGCTTGGCGCGGGCCGCGTCGTCGAGCTCGGCGGAGGCCTGGTCGATCAGCTTGTCCACCTCGTCGTTCTTGACGCTGAGGTTGTAGTTGCCGGCGTCGCGGATCGTGCGGCTGTCGACGATAGCCTGCAGGAAGCCGTAGCCGTCAGGCCAGTCGGAGCCCCAGCCGTGGGCGGCCAGGCCGATGCCGTTCTTCTTCACGTAGTTGACGTTGCCCGCGTAGTCGGAGAAGTAGCTGGAGCCGGGGAAGCCCTTGAGCGTCAGCTTGATGCCGACCTTGGCCAGCGCCTGCTCCATGGCCTCGGCCAGCGCCTTCTCGCGAGGACGGTCGGAGCGGTAGGTCATGGTGGTGGAGAAGCCGTTCGGCTGGCCGCAGGCGGTCAGGGCCTGCTTGGCCTTGTTGACGTCGCCCTTGTTGCCCGGGGTCGCGTACAGGTCGAACTTCTCCTGGCCGACGATGGGCGGCGGCAGGGCGTTCGTGGCGATCTCGCCGCCGGCCAGCTCGCCTCCGTAGGCGGTCTGGTTGGCGACGCGGTCGGCGGCCCACATGACCGCCTTGCGGCACTCGACGTTGTCCAGCGGCGGCGTGTCGGGGATGACCGAGACGTACCACAGCCTGGGGATGGTGGGGTTGTCCGTACGCGCCTTCAGCGCGGGGTCGGGCAGCACCTTGCCCAGGGCGGCCGCCTGCAGGCCGGTGCCCACGATGTCGAGCTGGATGTCGCCGGCGATGAGCTGGTTGTCCAGGTCGTCGGCGTTGACGTTGACCTGGACCTCGATCCGGTCGGGCAGCGCGGGACGGTTGGGGTCGGTCGCCGGGTCCCACTGGTCGTTGCGCACCAGCGTGAAGCCCTTGCCGATCTCGTTGGTCTCGAACTTGTACGGGCCGGAGGAGACGACCTTCTCCTTGTATTTCGCGCCGGTGTCCTTGTCCTTGGGAACCGGGGCGGTCATCGGCATCTGCACGACGTAGTCCATGGACGCGAACGGCTCCTTCAGGTGGAAGACCACCGTCGAGTCGTCGGTCGCCTCGACTGCCGAGGAGTAGTCGGCGTCGGGGTCGTCGTAGACGCCCTTGAAGTCCTTCGGCCAGTCGAGCAGCTCGTTGAGGTAGGAGGGGCCGTGCGGGAAGGTCTTCTTGTCCCAGGAGCGCGCCACGGCGTAGGCGACGTCCTTGGCGGTGATCTCCGTGCCGTCCTCGAACTTCAGCCCGCTCTTGAGCTTGTACGTCCAGGTCTTGCCGCCGTCGCTCGCCTCGCCCAGGCCTTCGGCGAGGTCAGGGATGACGGTGTTGCCCTCGGGGCCGGGACCCGGCTTGTACATCGTCAGCGTCCGCCAGTAGAGGCGGCCGAAGTTGAACGAGTAGCCGTAGTAGGTGTCACCCGGGTCGAGGCTGTCCCAGTCGGCGGAATGGGCGGCCTTGAGGGTGCCGCCCTTCTTCGTCGACGGGTTGTACACCTCGTTGAGGCCGGCGTTGAACGCGGGTTGCGCGGCGCCGCCGGAGGCCGACTCGGCGGGCTGTTGTGTGCCGCCGCCTCCGCCGCATGCGGAGAGCACCAGGGCGAGCGCCGCTGTCGCGGCCCCTGCCAGTGCGGTTTTCCTTCTCATTGACGTAACCCCTTGATGAGTGAGATGGGGGATGGAGCGTTGGCGAAGGTCAGTGCGCCCGCGGGTCGAAGGCGTCCCGCAGCCCGTCGCCGAACAGGTTGAACGCAAGGACGGTAACGAAGATCGCCAGCCCCGGGAAGAGCACGAAGTGCGGCAGCGTGTAGAACCGGACCGCCTCCGAGAGCATGCCTCCCCATGTCGGGGTGGGCGGGTTGACGCCGACACCCAGGAAGGAGAGCGCCGCCTCGAACAGGATGTTGGTCGGGATGAGCAGGGTCGCGTAGACCAGGATCGGCGCCATCAGGTTGGGCAGGATCTCGCGGAACAGGATGTAGCCGTTGCGCGCCCCCAGGCTTCGTGAAGCGTCGACGAACTCCCGCTCGCGCAGCGAGAGCGTCTGCCCGCGGACGATGCGGCCGATGCTGGGCCAGCTGAAGAAGCCGATGATGAAGATCATCATGGCGATCCGCAGGCCGTTGCCTTCGAGGCCGAACCCCTTGTCGGGCACGACGCCCGCCAGCGCGATCGCGAAGACCAGCAGCGGGAAGGCCAGGAAGACGTCCATCAGCCGGCCGATCACCAGGTCGACCCAGCCGCCGAAGTAGCCGGCGATGACGCCCAGCGTGGTGCCGATGAGCACCGACAACATCGTGGCGAGGAAACCGATCAGCAGCGAGATCCACGCGCCGGCGACGATGCGGCTGAAGATGTCGCGGCCGTTGATCGGCTCGACGCCGAGCAGGTATTCGCCGCTCATGCCGCCGAACGTGCCCTTGGGCAGGAGCGTGCTCTGGTCGATCTGCTCCTGGTGGAACTCCAGGGGCGGGTGGCCGAACACTGCGATGATGGGCGAGGCGAAGATCGCGACGAGAATCAGCAGCATGACGACGATGCCGCCGGTAAGCGCGATCTTGTCGCGCCTGAGCCGCATCCAGGCGATCCGGGTGAGAGATCTGCCCTGGATGGCCTTGCCCGCCCCCGCGAGCACCGACTCCGGCTGCGCTTCTGCGGCGGAACCGGAAGCGTCTAGCGGTGCGGTCATGCCGGATTGCCCCCTGAATACCAGACGACGCGTCTATGGATTGACTTTAGACCGCGAGTCGCGACCTCAGGAGGCAGAATCTATGGCCTGAGCTGCACTGACCAGTCCCTCAGGCCGCTATGTGGCTAATCTGTGATTGATGCGAAACTCATTCGTATTGATCTTTGGGACAATGTCTAGCCTGCGTCCCGGTTGAGTCTCGGAACTGTGACAGAGCGTCGGAGTCAGCTGATGCCCCGGCGCTTCAGCAGCTCTTCGATGTCGGAGAAGTCGTCGTCGCCCTTGCCCGCTTTGGGGGCGGCCGCGGTGCGCTGAGGTTTACTCGAAACGGCCGGTTTGTTCGCTGCGGGCTTAACAGATTGCTCCTGCCCGCCGTCCTCGGACGCTTTCTTCCTCCGCCCCACGATCCTCAGTTTCCTGCCCCGCATCACTCCGGACACCACGAAGAGCACCGCCGACAGCCCCGCGACGGCCACTCCCGCCCACACGAGCGGGTTGAGCACCAGACCGGTCACGAAGCCCACGATGGTGACACCGATGGTCCACAGCGACCGCAGCGCGTCGGTCAGATAGGCCGCCACCGGCAGCAACGCCCACGCCGCCACCCGCAGCCCGGAGGCGGCCCCCCTGCGCCGGAACGCCAGGAAACTCAACACCAGCCCGGCGATGGTCGCCCCGGCGCACAGCGGCAGCCAAGCGATCTGGTCAAACGACATCCTGCCCGCTCCCTCGTTGTGGCTCTGTCTCCATCCTGGCACGCGAACGCGGGACGGCATCCTCCGCGAGAACCACATTTCCCCTAGGGGGCGGGCCCTGACCCCTCAGGCGCCCGGCAGAAGGGCCCTCAGACGGCCGACCGTGACCTCCTCCAGGGAGGAGACCACCAGGCGGCCGGCCGCCCGCTCGACCGGCAGCAGGCTGGGCACCGCCACCACCGCGCAGCCGGCGGCGGTGGCCGCCGCCACGCCGTTCGGTGAGTCCTCCAGGACGACGCAGCGGACCGGCTGCACGCCGAGCTGCCGCGCGGCCGTCAGGTAGGGCTCAGGGTCGGGCTTGGTCCGCTCGACGTCGTCGGCGGTCACCACGATGTCGAACCGGTCGCGGCCGACGCCCTTGAGCACCGCGTCGGCGATCTCCCTCAACGACGAGGTGACCAGCCCGACCGGCACACCCTCGTCGCGCAGCGCGTCGAGGAGCTCGGACGCGCCCGGCATCACGCGCACCCCGCCGGCAAGGCGCTCCACCATGCCGGAGACCATCCACTGCCCCACCGTCGCGGCGCTCTCGCCGGAGCCGGACACGGAGAGCATGTAGCCGACCGCGAGCTCCATGGACCCGCCCAGGAGGTGCACCTGGTGGTCGGGCGTCAATGTCCCGCCGAGCCTGCCCATCACCTCGGCCTCGATCTCGAGCCAGACCGTCTCGGTGTCGACCAGCAGGCCGTCCATGTCGAAGAAGACCGCCTGCATGTCCATCGCCTCACTCCGTTCGGCGCGCTCGGTCGCCATGTGCCGTCGTCCTTTCCCGCCCTGGTCACGCCCTGGTCTCGCCGCACCTCCAGGCACCGCCTCGCGGGAGCCTGGACTCATCCCGTGAGGCGGGATCGGTGGCCGTGTCCCCCGGTGGGTGCCGGGCCGGGTCAGACGTTGAAGTATTTCGCCTCGGGATGGTGGGCGACCAGCGCGGAGGTGGCCTGCTCGGGGTGGAGCTGGAACTCCTCCGACAGCGTCACCCCGATGCGCTCGGGATCGAGCAGCTGGAACAGCTGCTGCTGGTCCTCCAGGTTGGGGCAGGCAGGGTAGCCGAACGAGTAGCGGCAACCCTGGATGTTGACCTTGAGCATGTCGTCGAGCGACTCGTCTCCGCCGATCCCCCACTCCTGGCGCACCCTGGCGTGCCAGTATTCGGCCAGCGCCTCGGTGAGCTGCACCGACAGACCGTGCAGCTCGAGGTAGTCGCGGTAGGCGTCTTTCGCGAACAGCTCGGCCGTGGCCTCGGAGATCTTCGGCCCCATGGTGGCCACCTGGAAGCCGACCACGTCGACCTCGCCGGAGCTCTTGCCGCGGAAGAAGTCGGACAGGCACAGGTGGCGGTCGCGGCGCTGGCGCGGGAACGTGAAGCGGGTGCGCTCGCCGCCGTCGTCATCCAGGATGATCAGCGTGTCGCCGTCGGAGACGCACGGGAAATAGCCGTAGACGACGGCCGCCTCCAGCAGGCCCTCGGTCTGGATGCGGTCGAGCCACATGCGCAGCCGCGGCCGCCCTTCGGTCTCCACCAGCTCGTCGTAGCCGGGCCCCTGGCCGCCCCTGGCGGGCTTGAGCCCCCACTGGCCGAGGAACAGCGCCCGTTCGTCGAGGAAAGCGCTGTAGTCGGCCAGCGAGATGCCCTTGACGACCCGGTCGCCGTGGAACGGCGGCGACGGCACGGGGTTGTCCTCCGCCACGTCGGAGCGGGCCGGCAACTCCTCCACGGGCGTGCGGGTGAGCACGGCGCCGGTCTTGACGCGCCGCTCGCGCAGCGGCGGCAGCGTGGCGCCGGCGACGCCGCGCTTGACGGCCATGAACGAGTCCATGAGCCGCAGCCCCTCGAACGCGTCGCGGGCGTAGCGCACCTCGCCCTCGAACAACTCGGCCAGATCCTGCTCGACGTAGGCGCGGGTGAGCGCGGCACCGCCGAGCAGCACGGGAAAGCGCTCCGCCAGGCCCCTGGAGTTCATCTCCTCCAGGTTCTCCTTCATGATGACCGTCGACTTGACCAGCAGGCCCGACATGCCCACGACATCGGCCTTGTGCTCGTCCGCGGCCTCCAGGATGGCCGAGACGGGCTGCTTGATGCCGAGGTTGACCACCTGGTAGCCGTTGTTGGACAGGATGATGTCGACGAGGTTCTTTCCGATGTCGTGCACGTCGCCCTTGACGGTGGCCAGCACGATGCGGCCCTTCGTCTCGCCGTCGACCCGCTCCATGTGGGGCTCGAGGTAGGCGACGGCCGACTTCATCACCTCGGCCGACTGCAACACGAACGGCAGCTGCATCTGCCCCGACCCGAACAGCTCGCCCACGGTCTTCATGCCGTCGAGCAGCACGTCGTTGATGATCTCCAGGGCGGGGCGCTGCTCCAGCGCGGTGTCGAGGTCGGCCTCGAGGCCCTTCTTCTCGCCATCGATGATGCGCCGCTTGAGCCGCTCCCACAGCGGAAGGGCGGCCAGCTCCTCGGCCTTGCCCGCGCGCATGGCGGCCGCGTCGACGCCCTCGAACAGGTCCATGAAGCGCTGCAGCGGGTCGTAGCCTTCGCGCCGGCGGTCGTAGACCATGTCGAGCGCGACCTGGCGCTGCTCGTCGGGGATGCGGGCCATCGGCAGGATCTTGGAGGCGTGCACGATCGCGGAGTCGAGCCCGGCGTTGACGCACTCGTTGAGGAATACCGAGTTGAGCACCATGCGGGCGGCTGGGTTGAGGCCGAAGCTGATGTTGGACAGCCCCAGCGTGGTCTGCACGCCCGGGTGGCGGCGCTTGAGCTCGCGGATGGCCTCGATGGTCTCCAGGCCGTCGCGCCTGGTCTCCTCCTGGCCGGTGGCGATGGGGAAGGTCAGGCAGTCGACGATGATGTCCTCGACCCGCATGCCCCAGTTGGTGGTCAGGTCGTCGATAAGGCGGCCGGCGACGCGCACCTTCCACTCGGCGGTGCGGGCCTGGCCCTCCTCGTCGATGGTCAGCGCCACCACGGCCGAGCCGTGCTCGCGCACCAGGCGCATGATCCGCTGGAAGCGGGAGTCGGGGCCCGCGCCGTCCTCGTAGTTGACGGAGTTGACGGCGGCGCGCCCGCCGAGCATCTCCAGACCGGCCTGCAGCACCGCGGGCTCGGTCGAGTCGAGCATGATCGGCAGCGTGGAGGCGGTGGCGAAGCGGAAGGCCAGCTCCTTCATGTCGGCCACGCCGTCGCGGCCGACGTAGTCGACGCACAGGTCGAGCATGTGGGCGCCGTCGCGGGCCTGGTTGCGCGCGATCTCGACGCAGTCGTCCCAGCGGCCCTCCAGCATGGCCTCACGGAAGACCTTGGAGCCGTTGGTGTTGCACCGCTCGCCGATGGCGAGGTAGGAGGTGTCCTGCCGGAACGGCACGGTCTGGTAGAGCGAGGACGCGCCGGGCTCGGGGTGGGGGCGGCGCTGGCCGATCTGCTTGCCCCTGACCCGCTCGACGACCTGGCGAAGATGCTCGGGCGTGGTGCCGCAGCAGCCGCCGACCAGGGACAGGCCGTAGTCGCTGGTGAAGGTGTCGTGCGCGCCGGCCAGCTCCTCCGCGCTGAGCGGGTAGTAGGCGCCGTCGGAGGTGAGCACCGGCAGGCCGGCGTTGGGCATGCAGGAGAGCTTGAGCCGGGAGTGGCGGGCGAGGTAGCGCAGGTGCTCGCTCATCTCGGCGGGGCCGGTCGCGCAGTTGAGCCCGACGATGTCGACGCCGAGCGGCTCGATCGCGGTCAGCGCGGCGCCGATCTCGGAGCCGAGCAACATCGCGCCGTTGGTCTCGATCGTCACCTGGGCGATGATCGGCACGTCGCGGCCGGAGTCTTCGACGGCTCGCCTGGCGCCGATGACGGCGGCCTTCACCTGCAGCAGGTCCTGGCAGGTCTCGACGATCAGGGCGTCGGCGCCGCCGGCGATCAGGCCCGCGGCGTTATCGCGGTAGGCGTCGCGCAGGCTGGCATAGGGCAGATGGCCCAGCGTCGGCAGCTTGGTGCCCGGGCCCATCGAGCCGAGCACGAACCTCGGCTGGTCAGGGGTGGACCAGTGGTCGGCGGACTCACGCGCGATGCGGGCGCCGGCCTCGGAGTATTCGAAGACCCGTTCAGGGATGTCGTATTCGCCGAGCGCGGCCAGGTTGGCGCCGAAGGTGTTGGTCTCCACGCAGTCGACGCCAACGGCGAAATAGGCGTCGTGCACGCCACGGACGATGTCGGGCCGGGTGACATTGAGCACCTCGTTGCAGCCCTCGTGGCCGTGGAAATCGTCGAGCGTCGGGTCCTGGGCCTGCAGCATTGTGCCCATCGCCCCGTCGGCGACGACGACGCGCTGGGACAACACTTCTCGGAAGGACGGGGAGATGCTCATGAGGTGAAGCTTATCGGCTGTGCCTGAACCATCGTTCGAGGCTGCCTCGAGGACCGGTGAACGCGCCTGTCAGAGCGGGGAGTTAGGGTGCGGAACTGTCATTGAACGTCACGTCCAATAGGGGGCTCCATGGCCTACCGCACCGTGCTCGTGGGCACCGACGGCTCCTCCTCGTCCTTCCGCGCCGTCTCCGCGGCCGCGTCCCTGGCCCGTGCGACCGGCGCCACGCTCGTGCTCGCGTGCGCGTACCTGCCCATGAGGGAGAGCGAGCGGTCGGCGGCCGCCGACCTGCTGGGCGAGCTGGCGTACAAGGTGAGCGGCTCGACACCGGCCGACGACGTCCTGCGGGCGGCGCGCGAGCACGCCGTGGCGGCGGGCGCGTCCGACGTCGTCCTGGCCGCCGAGCAGGGTGACGCCGTGGACGTGCTGATCTCGCTGGCGGCCCGGCACCGGGCGGACCTGCTGGTGGTGGGCAACCGGGGGCTGAACAGCCTGGCAGGGCGGCTGCTCGGGTCGGTGCCGTCCGGCGTCTCGCATCGCGCCTCCTGCGACGTGCTCATCGTCCGCACCACCGACGGCCGCTGACCCCGCCTGCCGGAGAGCTCTGCGCGAGTGCTGGATGACGTCCGGCAGAGCACGTACGGGCGCCCCGGAGCCATGAGGGGGACGGTAAGGGTCCGGCGGCCCGGGGATGGGAGCCGCGAGCGCCACGATGAGGCGTTCGCGGGCGTCGCGGAGGGAGATCGGTGACGCTGACGCCTCCGAACCGCATAGGCTTAGCGGGATGATGGAGAGGGGAGGCGACACGTGATAGACCTCGAAGGGCTCCCTGAGCTCGTCGACCCGGTGCTCATAGCCGCGTTCGAAGGGTGGAACGACGCGGGCGAGGCCTCCAGCGGTGTGGTCGCCCATCTCGAGTCCGTCTGGAAGGCCGAGACGCTGGTCGCGCTCGACCCCGACGACTACTACGACTTTCAGGTGACCCGGCCCGTGGTCGAGATGAACGACGGGCTGGCCCAGTCGATCGTGTGGCCGACGACGCGGTTGCTGCGCGCCCGCCCCCCGGGCGTCGAGCGCGACGTCGTGCTGCTGCGCGGCATCGAGCCCAACATGCGCTGGCGCTCGTTCTGCGCCGACATCATCGAGGTCTGCCGCGAGCTCGGCGTCGAGTTGGCCGTGATGCTGGGGGCGCTGCTCAACGACTCGCCGCACACCCGCCCAGTGCCCGTTTTCGGCGGTGCCACGGACGAGACGCTGGCGCGTTCGACCAACCTGGAGCTGAGCCGTTACGAGGGCCCGACGGGCATCGTGGGGGTGCTGCAGCACGAGTTCGGCCAGGCCGGCATGGACGCGGTGTCGTTGTGGGCGTCGGTGCCCCACTACGTCGCGCAGCCGCCCAACCCCAAGGCCACGGCCGCGCTGCTGCGCCGTCTCGAAGACGTGCTGCAGATCCCCATGCCGCTGGGAGACCTCGACGAGGAGGCCCGCGCGTGGGAGCGTGGCGTCGACGAGCTGGCCTCGCAGGACAGCGAGGTGGCCGAATATGTCAAGGAGCTCGAGGAGCGCAAGGACGCCGCCGAGTTGCCCGAGGCCAGCGGCGACGCGATCGCCGCCGAGTTCGAGCGTTACCTGCGGCGCAGGGACCGCGACACCGACAGCTGACCTACGAGCGCAAATCCCGGCATTTTTCGCGGTTTCGGGTGATAATCGGTGCCTTGCACGATCGCACGAAGCTGGACACCAGCTGTCGCCCCTTCCATCAGCATCGACCACGCACCGTAATGCCTGATCAACCGACCGCGCACCGTTAGGCATGCCATGGCGACTTCCCACGTGGATCCGCACCAAAGAAGTCAGGAAACCAGGCGGCGCATCCTTGAGATGGCCGTCTCCGTCAGGGAGGACCGCAGCGGCGGCAACGTCGACTATTTCCTCGCGCTACTGCAGGACCGGCTCCCGCTCTGGCTCAGCATTCTCCACGATCTAACCCATCGCGTAGGGAAAGGGTGCATATCCGACAATCTTCTGCCGGTGGCGCGAGCGGGCATCGACTACTACATGGAGGTGCAGGGCGCGGCGCTGCCCGCCTTCACCTCGCCTGACGTGACGGTCCGTTTCCGCGAGGCCCTGCGCGACGCCGGGCTCGGGCCGCGCACCGAGACGACGCCACTCGCCGCCTACCTGGCCGCCGAGCAGCGGCTGGGCCGGGTGCGGTCCGACGCCGACCCCGAGGCCAGCGCGCGGCTGCTGGTGGCGGGCTGCTTCCATCGGGCCTACATCGAGATGTTCGTCGGACGGGACGCCGGGCCGAGCCTCGACGACAGCGCCAGGGAGATCGTCCGCGAGCTGCGCCTCGAACCCGTCCACGCCTGACGCCGTCACACCTCGCTGACACGCCCGCCGTTCGCGCCTGACGCCGCCACGCCCCGCTGACACGCCCGCCGTTCGCGCCTGACGCCGCCACGCCCCGCTGACACGCCCGCCGTTCGCGCCTGACGCGCCCGCCGCCGCCCGGCGCGTGCCTCGTGGCGTGTCCCGTGGCGGTGTCAGCGGGTCGCGTGGCGCAGGCCCGGCGGGGCGGCCAGGGGGTGACCTGCGTGCCGTGCCGTCGCGCGGCGATCGCGGAGTGCCTCCTCGTAGCGGTGCCAGATCAGCGCCGCCACGTCCGGGTCGGCCCCCAGCGGCTCGCTCACCGGCCCCGCACCGGCCGCGATCAGTTGGTCGTGGAAGAAACCGGGCGCGAGGACGTACGACGCGATCGCCACCCGCGCGGCGGAGCCGAGCCGTTCCACGGCCTCCTCCAGCGAGGGAGCGCCGGCGGAGGCGAAGGCGGCGGTGACCGGGCGCGCCAGGCGTACGCCGAGCCGGTGGGCGGCGGCACGCACGTCGGCGAGGGCGGCCGGGTCGGAGGAGCCCGCCGCGCCGAGCACGACGGCGTCGTCCGCGCGCAGCCCGGCCCGCGCCAGCTTGCGGGCGAGCGCCGACGTGAGCAGCCGGTGCGGCCCCAGCCAGCCGGCCACCACCGCGTCCGGGCGGCTCCGCGCGATCACCGCGGGCAGGTCGATGTGGACGTGGTAGCCGCCGGCCAGCAGGAGCGGCACGACCACGACGGGGCCTGGGACGGCGGGGAGCACCTCGGCCAGCAGCGGCGGGCTGATCTCGAGATGGCTCAGCTCGACTCGCCGGCCAGGACGTGCTCTTCTGACCGTCTCCGCCAGAGCCGAGAGGGTTCGCTGCCCCGCGGCGCTGCGCGTGCCGTGCGCGGCGAGCACGAGCGCGGGGATCACGACTCCGCCTCGTAGCGGCAGGCGAGCCGGTAGCCACGCTTGACCACCGTCTCCACGATGCCGCTCGGCCCGAGGGCGCGGCGCAGCCGGGTGATGGCCATCTCCACCGCGTGCTCGGCCGAGTCGCGCGCGATGCCGCCCGGCAGCACGGTACGCAGGTCGGCGCGCGACACCACGTGGCCCGGCTTGTCGGCCAGGCGCTTGAGCACCGCCATCGGGGCCGGCGGTAGCGGCCGCAGCTCTCCGTCGACGACGACGGCGTGGCCGCGGATCTCCACCTGATGACCGCCGGCCACGAGCGTGGTGACGCCGTGCTCCGGCAGGTGCCTGGCCAGGGCGCGGGCCAGCGCGCCGAGCCGCGAACGATCCGGCTGCAGCGTGGGCACGCCGCGCGAGTCCAGCGGGCCCGCGGTCACGGGCCCCACGCAGGCGGCCACCACGGGCCCGCTGAAGGCGGACAGCAGCGCGTCCTCCAGCCCCTCGGAGCGGGCCATGCCGAGCATGGCGTGCACGGCGGGGGCACTGGTGAAGGCGACGGCGTCCACCGAGCCGGAGACCGTCTGGCTGATGAGCCGGCGCAGCGGCGAGGCGTCGCGGTACGGCAGCCACCGGTAGACCGGGATCTCGATCACCTCGGCCCCCGCCGCGCGCAGGCCGGCCACGAACTCGCTGAGCGGCTCGCCGTGCTGCTGTACCGCGATGCGCCGCCCTCTCAGGTCCTGGGCCAGCAGGTACTGCTTGATCTCGTCGCACGATTCGGTGGCGGGCGTCCAGTGGTCGTTGAGACCGGCCGCCCGCACCGCTCCCCTGGCCTTGGGCCCGCGCGTCAGCAGGCGCGCCTTGGACAGGTGCTCGCCCAGGTCGGTGGAGAGCCCCCAGCCTTCGGCGGCGGCCATCCAGCCACGGAAGCCGACGCCGGTGGTGACCACCACGTCGTCGAGCGGCCCCTGCAGGCTGTGCCGGGTCGCGCCGAGCAGGCTGGAGTCCTCGGCCAGCGGGACCAGCCTGATGGCTGGGGCGCTGACCACGCGCGCGCCGCGCCGCTCCAGCAGCGCCCCGAACTCCTCTCGCCGTCTGGTCGCGGTCACGCCGACGGTGAAGCCGGCCAGCGCGTCCGGTTCCGTCTCCGGGGACGAGCGCTCGCTCATGCGGACACCTCCGGGTGGGCAGGGATGCCTGGCCCTGTGCCTGGCCCTGTAGCCGGCCCTGCACCTGGCCGGGCCCCGAGCACCCGGCCAGGCATCACAGGCGCGTGCGACGCAAGTGAGATCACGCTCCGATCCTGCTTCCGGGTGGTTTCGCCGCTGGGTCTCCTCTGTTACCGCTGTGCTACAAGGCAGGCACCTTCGCGGTTGGGGCGGCGCCGCGGAGGGAAACGTCCGTCACGACGACGGCTATCGGGGAGTGCTGGTGACGGTCCGGCCTATTCGCATGTTCGACGATCCGGTGCTCCGCGCGGTGGCGGCGCCGGTGCACGACTTCGACCGGGAGCTCAGGCGGCTGGTGAAGACGCTGACGGCCACGATGCGCGCGGGAGCCGGCCGGGCCGGCCTGGCGGCGCCGCAGGTGGGCGAGGCGGTGCGGGTGGTGGTCTACGCGTACGACGGCAAGGCGGGCCACCTGGTCAATCCGCGCCTTGAGCTGTCGGCGCGGCGCGTCACCGCCGATGAGGCGTGCCTGTCGGCGCCCGGCGTGTGGTGGCCACTGGAACGTTCCTACATGGTCACCGCGCGTGGCCGTGACATGTTCGGCAAGCCGGTGACGGTGCGGGCGCTGGGCATCCTGGCGAGGGTGTTGCAACACGAGGTCGACCATCTCGACGGCGTGCTGTTCAGCGACCATCTCGAAGAGGGCGAGCGGGCACGATTTCTCGCCGAGGCACTGCCGGCGGGCTGAGACGGGCGGCGGCGACCGCCCTGAGCTCTCGCCGTTGGTCCGGATCGGTGCCGCCCCAGACGCCGTACGCCTGCCTGGTGCTGAGCGCGTAGTCGAGGCACGCCTCCTGTACGGGGCAGCCGCCGCAGACGTGCTTGGCCCGCTGGACCTGTGACTGGCTGGGACCTTCCTGGGAGATAGGGAAGAACAGCTCCGGGTCCAGGTCGAGGCAGGCCGCCCTGCGTGTCCAGTCGAGCATCATCATGGGGCGCGCCTACCCAGACGTCTGACCGTCATACCTCTTCGAGCACCCGATCCCAGTCGGCGAGGAACCGGCCGAGCCCGTACCGCGCCAGGGCCGCGGCCCTGGCGGCCTTTCCCGCCTGGCTCGCGTGCTCCGGGTCGGCCACGAAATCGTGCAGCGCGCCGGCAAGCACGTGCACCTTCGTCGACAGGACGCCGGCCTCCTGCGGCACGGCCTCGATCGCCTCGGTGGCGGCCAGCGCGACCACGGGCATGCCCAGCGTCATGGCCTCGACGAGGGCGAGCCCCAGCGAGGTCCACCGGTAGGGGTGCAGGTAGACGCGCCGCCTGGCCAGCTCGGCGTGCATGACGTGCTGCGGCAGGTCCTCGCGGGTGCCGTACGGCAGCCCGTCCACCTTCATGCCGAACACGTCGAGGGGCACCCGCTCGGCGAAGCGGGGCAGCAGGTCGGTGCCGGCGACCCTGGTGCGGCGTACCGGTTCGTTGACCACGACGCCCGCCCTGGGCAGCTCGCCCGTGTACAGGTGGCCGGGATCGGGGACTCCGTGCTCGATGACGCGCGTGCGCGCCCGGCCGTTGTCCCAGTACAGCTCGTTGAAGTGGGTGACGTGCACGAGCGTGACGTCGTTCTGGCCGGCGAGGTGGTGCCGGGTGCGGGGCACGTCGCCGGCCGGGGTGTTGTGCTCGACGTAGACGCCGGGCACGTCGCGGCCGAGCCACTCGCGGGCCAGGCCGATCTCGTGCGGGCGCTGGTAGACGACCACGTCCACGGGCTCGTGGCGCAGCCGGTCGTACGGCACCTCGCGGGCCGCGGCCGGCCAGTCGAAGGTGGCGGCGCGGCCCCGGCCGTCAGGGCCGCGGCCGGGGACGAGCGGGAGGAGGTAATCGTGGCCGCCCCTGATGAAGGCGCCGGTCCACGAGCCGTGCACGTGCCAGATGAGGATTCTCACCAGCGGCTCCAGCCCATCGCCCTGGCCCAGGGCGCGGCGGCGGCAGGCACGGGCGCCTCGCCGGCGTCGTTGAGCACGCGCTCCACGACGTCGGCCAGATCGTCGGCGACCTCGAGGGCCTCCTCGATCTCCTCCGGCAGCGTCTCCAGGGTGGGGACAAGGATGCCCCTGGCCCCGGCGGCCATGGCCGCCTCCATGTCCCTGCCGATGTCGCCCACCACCACGCAGTCGCGCGGGCTGACGTCGAGCACGGCGGCGGCCCTGATCACGAGACCGGGCGCGGGCTTGCGGCAGGTGCAGCCGTCGGCGTCGTCGTGCACGCAGATCGCCCAGGCGTCGAACGGGCCGAGCAGCTCCTCCACCTTGGCGTTCACCTGGTCCATCTCGTCGGGCGTGACCAGCCCTCTGGCCACCCCGGACTGGTTGGTGACCACGGCCACCGGGATGTCCGCGCGCCGCAACCGGCCCAGCGCCTCCGTCGCACCCGGCATGGGCTCGACGAGGCGGGGATCGCCGTTGTACGGAACGTCCCTGATCAAGGTCCCGTCCCGGTCGAACAGCACGGCGCCGGGACGTCGCTTTTCGAACACCATTCACCTCCGTCGCGTGTCCCGCAGCTACCCGGGCCCTCAACCGACAAACAACTACCTAGCGTGACAATCCCCCGGCACAGAGGCCCGTATCCGCATGTCCTCAGGTAGCCGAATGTTTGAGAGCCGCTCCTGTCGGTAGCGGTTCTCGACATCTGTGGGGAGGGGACATGAAGTTTCTCGGCATCAACGCGATCTTCCACGACCCGGCCGCCGCGCTCGTGGTCGACGGGAAGATCGTCGCCGCCGCGGAGGAGGAGCGCTTCAGCCGCCGCAAGCACGGCAAGCGGCCGCTGGCGTTCTCGGCTTGGGAGCTGCCCGAGCTGGCCGCCGCGTGGTGCCTGCGGGAGGCGGGACTCTCCCCCGAGGACATCGACGCCGTCGCCTACTCCTACGACCCCTCGCTGGTGGTCCAGAAACCGGAGGGCGACTGGGAGGACCTGCGGACGAGGTACGCCGTGCGCGCGCCCGCGTTCCTGTCCACCGCGCTGCCGGGCCTGGACCCCGGCCAGGTCAGCTATGTGCCGCACCACGTGGCGCACGCCGCGTCCGCGGGACTGGCCTCCCAGTGGTCGACGCCGGGGCGGGACTGCGCGGTGCTGGTGTGCGACGGGCGCGGCGAGAACGTCTCCCACCTGGCCGGCCGCTACCGCGACGGCGAGCTGGAGGTGCTGGCCGCGCAGGAGCTGCCGCACTCGCTCGGCCTCATGTACGAGGACGTCACGGAGCACCTCGGCTTCCTGCGCTCCAGCGACGAGTACAAGGTCATGGCGATGGCCTCCTACGGCCGGCCCCGCCACCTGGCCGCGCTGCGCGAGGTGATCTACACGACAGGGGACGGCGGGTTCCGCGTCGAGCCGGTCGACTGGGGCGGCTACGCCAAGGCGCTGTGCAACGGCGCGGCCTGGACCTCCGACCACGCCGACCTGGCCGCCAGCGTGCAGGCCCGGCTGGAGGAGGTGCTGCTCGAGCTGGTGCGCTGGTTGCACGAGCGGACCGGCGAGCGGCGGCTGGCGCTGGCCGGCGGGGTGGCGCTGAACTGCGTGGCCAACACCCGGCTGCTGGACGAGGGGCCGTTCGAGCAGATCTGGGTCCAGCCGGCGGCGGGCGACTCCGGCACCGCGCTGGGCGGCGCGCTGCACCTGGCGCACGCGTACGGCGAGCCCGCCGCGCCCATGCCCGGCACGGCGCTCGGGCGCGGCTTCACCGACGAGGAACTGGGCGCCTGGCTGGACGTGGCGCGCGTGCCGTACACCCGGCCCGCCGACCTGGCCGCCGCGGTGGCGGCCGAGCTGGCCGCCGACCGGATCGTGGCCTGGTTCCAGGGGCGCTCGGAGTACGGGCCGCGCGCGCTCGGCCACCGGTCGCTGCTGGCCCACCCGGGTCACGCGCGCAACACCGAGCGGCTGAACGACGTCAAGGGGCGCGAGCAGTTCAGGCCGATCGCGCCGATGGTGCTGGAGACGCGGGCGGCGCAGATCTTCGGACGGGGACCGGTGCCCTCGCCGTACATGTTGTTCGTCCACGACGTGCGCCCCGGCTGGGCACCGCGCATCCCCGCGGTCGTGCACGTGGACGGGACGGCGCGCATCCAGACGGTCTCGCCGGGCGCCGACCCGCTGATGGCGCGGGTGCTGAGCGAGTTCGAGGCGCGGACGGGGCTGCCCGTGGTGGTCAACACGAGCCTGAACACGGCGGGGCGTCCCATGGTCGACGACCCCAGGGACGCGCTGGAGTGCTTCGGGTCGTCGCCGGTGGACGTGCTCGCGCTCGGGCCGTACCTGGTGCGGCGCGGGGAGGTGTTCGCCTCGTGATCACCGTGGTGATCCCCACCATCGGGCGCGCCACACTCCTGGACACGCTGGCCGCCGTGGGCTCCGGCATGCCGGTGATCGTGGTCGACGACAGGACGGCGCCGGAGGGCCGCGGCGGCGCTTCCGGGCCGTCCGGGGTGCTGGAGTCCCTGCCCGGCCGGGTACGGGTCGTCCGGTCCTGCGGGCGGGGGCCCGCCGCGGCACGCAACGCGGGGTGGCGGGCCGCGGAGACGCCCTGGGTGGTGTTCCTCGACGACGACGTGATCCCCTGGCCCGGGTGGGCGGAGGCGGTCTGGAAGGACCTCGTGGATCTGCCCGACGACGTGGCCGGCAGCCAGGGGCGGATCGTGGTGCCCCTGCCGGCCGGCCAGTCCGGCGGGCGGCGGCCCACCGACGGCGAACGGCACACCGCCGGGCTCTCCGGCGCGCTGTGGGTGACCGCCGACATGGCCTACCGGCGTCCGGTGCTGGAGTCCGCCGGGGGGTTCGACGAACGGTTCCCGCGGGCGTACCGGGAGGACGCCGACCTCGCGCTGCGGGTGATGCGGGCTGGGCACCGGCTGGTCCACGGACAGCGGCTGACCACCCACCCGGTGCGTGACGACGGGTTCTGGGCGAGCGTGCGCTTCCAGCGGGGCAACGCCGACGACGCGCTCATGCGGCACCTGCACGGGCCGGGGTGGCGGGCCGCCATCGGCGGCGGCCCCGGCCGCCTGCGCCTGCACGCCGCCACCACGGCGGCCGCGCTCGCGGCGACGGCCCTGGGGGCGGCCGCCCTGCGCGGCAAGCGTACGGCCGGCGGCCGCCCGGGCCTTCGCGGTGTGCCCGCGACCCGCGCGGGGCTGGCCC
>NZ_SMKP01000191.1:0-21447 GCF_004349015.1 Nonomuraea diastatica | reverse complement strand
CCGCAGTCCCCGCCCCCGCCCCCAGCGCGACCAGCGCGCCCGAGCCGAACGCACCCGGCGCGCCTCACGAGCCGAGCGCACTTCGAGAGCCGAGCGGCTCGCAGGCTCCGGGTGCGCCTCGCGGTGGGCCCTCGACGGGGGGCGAGTCGGGGGCATCGAGCGGTGGGCCCACGGCGCGGGGCGAGGCGCGGGTGCTGCGCAGGCCGCGCCTGCTGGTGTTGCTGCTCCTGGGCGCGCTGGTGAACGGCGCCACCTTCTGCACGTTCACCTACCTCGCCCCGCTGCTCACCGGGGCCACCGGGATCGGGCCAGGCTGGATGCCGGCGATGCTGGCCCTGTTCGGGCTGGGGTCGTTCGCCGGGGTGACGATCAGCGGGCGGCTCGCCGACGTGCGTCCCATCGGGCTGCTGGTGGGCGGCGGGGTGACCCTGGCCGCCGGATGGGCGGCGTTCGCGATGACGGCCGGGGAGCCGGCGCCGGCGATCGTGCTCGTCTTCGTGCAGGGAACGTTGTCGTTCGCCGTCGGGTCCACGCTGATCTCGCAGGCGCTCTACGCGGCGGCGGACGCGCCCACCCTGGGGGCCAGCTTCGCGACGGCGGCGTTCAACGTCGGCGCCACGGCCGGACCCTGGCTCGGCGGGCTCGCCATCGGGGCCGGGCTCGGCTTCCGCTCCCCGCTGTGGGTGAGCGCCGCCCTGGTGGCCGCCGCCCTGGTCGTGGCGACCGCGGCGGGCACGATCGGGCGGGCTCCGCGCGGCGTCGTGGCTCGTCCCTGATCCGTGGCCGCCCTTCCAGGCGCTGGGGCGGCCGCCCAGACCTGCGGGTGGACATACGTTTTATCTAGGCATACCATTTTTTATCTATGCAAATAAAACCGAAGCCGTCCCGCGACTCCGTGGTTAACGCCGCCCGGCGGGCGCAGATCGTCAAGGCGGCCATCGACACCATCGCCGAGCTGGGTTATGACAGGGCGTCGTTCGCCCGCATCACCGAGCGGGCCGGGCTCAGCAGTCCCCGGCTGATCTCCTACCACTTCGCCGGCAAGGACGACCTGATCAAGGCGATCGTCGAGGACGTCTACCGGGCCGGCGCGGCGTACATGACGGGCAGGATGGAGGCGCAGGCCACAGCGGCGGGACGACTCAGGGCCTACCTTGAGGCGAACCTGGAGTTCCTGCGCGACCACCCCCGGGAGATCGCCGCCCTCACCGAGGTCGGCCCTCACCTGCGTGACCGCTCGGGCGCGCCCTACACCTCGGCCGGGCACCAGGAGCCGGGCGTGCGGGGGCTGGAGGAGTTGCTGCGGGAGGGGCAGCGCGGCGGGGAGTTCCGCGACTTCGACCCGAGGGCCATGGCCGTGATGATCCGCGGCGCCATCGAGGCGGCGGCGTCCCGGGTGAGCGGGCCCCACGCGCTCGACCTCGCCTCCTACGCTCGCGAGGCCGTCACCACGTTCCTCGCCGCCACCGCGGCCACGGGGGAGCCGCCGCGATGACGGCCGCCACCGGATCCCGGCGGGCGATGTACCGCGTGGTCGTCCTGGAGATCGCCGGCCCTCTCGCGATCTTCTACGGGTTGCGCGCCGCGGGGGTGAGCCAGTGGATCGCGCTGCTGGCCGGGGCCGTCCTGCCGCTCGCGCGGGCCGTGCACGGCATCGTGACCGAGCGCCGGGTCAGCGGGATCACCGTGTTCGTGCTGGCCACGATGGCGCTGACGGTCGCCATGACGTTCGTGACCGGCAGCCCGCGGGCGCTGCTCGTCCGCAACGCCTGGGGCAGCGCCGCGATGGCCCTGTGGATCCTGCTCAGCCTGTTGCGCCCCAGGCCGCTCCTCTACCAGGCCAGGACCTTCATGGGCCGGGACGACCAGGCGTCCTGGGACGCGAGCTGGGATCGTTTCCCCGAGTTCCGGCACGCGCTCAGAGTGCTCACGGCCGTCTGGGGAGCGGCGTTCGCGGTGGACACGGCGCTGCGCGTGGTCATGGCGCTCACCCTGCCCATCGACGTGGTGCCGGTGCTCGACAACGTCCTGCTCGCCGTCACCCTGCTGGTCCTGATCGCCGTACAACGTCTCTACGGCAGCCGTTACCTGCGCAGACACGGGCTGGCCAGGCGCGGCGCGGAGATCTACCGGATCGCCGAGGAGGCACGCGCATGACCTCTCCTGTCGCCCTCGTCACGGGCGCGGGCGGCGGGATCGGCTCCGCCGTCGCCCGGCGGCTCGCCCACGCGGGCATGCGCGTCGCCGCCGCCGATCTCGACGCCGCCGCGGGGACCGCCGTCGCGGAGGAGATCGGCGGCACGTTCGTCCGCCTGGACGTCAGGCGGCCCGAGGACAACCGCGCCGCCCTTGCCAGGACGATCTCCGCGTACGGCCGCCTTGACGTGGCCGTGTTCGCCGCCGGCGTGGCCGGGCGGTGCGGCCTGCACGACTTCACCCCGGAGCGCTACCGCGAGACCATGGCGGTCGATCTGGACGGCGTCGTCTACGGGATGGAGGCGTGCCTGCCGGCGCTGCGCGCGCAAGGGGCGGGCTCGATCGTGGTCGTCTCCAGCCTCGCCGGGCTGAGCGCGTCCCCCGACATCTTCTACGCCACCGCCAAGCACGCGCTGGTCGGGCTGGTGCGCTCGGCCGCCATGCTGCTGGCCGCCGACGGCATCCGCGTCAACGTGCTCTGTCCCGGCCTGGTGGACACCCCGCTCATCGCGCCGTTCCGCCGGGAGCTCGCCGACGCGGGTCTGCTGATCGCCGACCCCGTGGCGATGGCCGCCGCGGTCGAGCGCATTCTCGCCGGCGACGGCACCGGTCAGGCGTGGGTGGCACAGGCGGGACAGGCCGCGGCCCCGATCGAGCTGCCCCAGGTGGCGATCGCTACCGCAGCAGGGGAAGCCTCCCCGTGAGCCGCTCCACGATCGCCCGCGGGCCGAACAGGCTGACCGCCAAGTAGGACGGCTCCTCAGTGCGCGCCAGCTCGGCCAGGTAGTCGTCGTAGGCGCCGGCGCGCCGCGCGATGTCGATCATGTCGGAGACGACCAGCTCCGGCTCGGCGGTCGCGTCGTCCCTGATCCGGCCGACGATCGCGGCCGGCGCGCCCAGCACCGAGCAGCCCGTCCACGGCAGCCCGGCGTGCGCCAGCCCGGTGGCGTCGGCGCCTCCTGAGCCGACGATCGCCGGAACGGCCACCCCGACGGACGCGGCCAGGCAGGCGGCGGCGTTGGCCTGGATGCCGCGGGGCAGGTCACGGTCGATCACGATCACCCATTTGACGGTGAGGTCCTTGGTGGGCAGGTCGCTGCGGCGCTCGAGATCGGCAAGCACACTCATCCATCGATCCCTTCTCGAAGGTCACGCAGCAGAATCACACCTGACCCGTCATTCCACCAACACAAGAAGGAGGAATCCGCAGGAAATTCGGAAACCCGTGGCAGGATACGTACGTGGACGAACTTGATACGGCGATCGTCGCCGAACTGCAGCGCGACGGCCGCCAGACCAACCGCGAGCTGGCCGAGCGCCTCGACATCGCCCCCTCGACCTGCCTGGAGCGCGTGCGGTCGTTGCGGTCGGGCGGCGTCATCGAAGGGTTCCACGCCGAGGTCAACCTCGACGCGATCGGCCGCCCGGTGCAGGCACTCATCAACGTACGGCTGCATCCCAAGGTCCGCGAGGCCGTCGAGAACTTCCGCGACTACGTGGCCGCGCTGCCCGAGACGCTGGCCGTCTTCGTCGTGTCGGGCGGCGACGACTTCATCATCCAGGTGGGCGTGCGCGACGCTGGCCACCTGCGCGACTTCGTGCTCGACCACGTCGCGCGGCACCGCAACATCGCCGACGTGCGCACCTCGCTGGTCTACGACCACATCCGCAAGACCTCGGTCGAGGTGTTGCCGCCCGAGCGTCCCTCACGCCCGCGCACCGGCCGCAGGCGATGAACCGGAGGCGATGGTCACCAGGGGCACCGTCCTGATCCCCCAGATGATCCCGAGCCGCGGGTTCGTTCTCACTTGCCGGCGAAACGGTCGAGAGCCGCGTAGATCGCGTCCCTGAACGTCGCGCTCCCGGTGTGCCCGGAGTCCTCCACCACGACCAGTTCGGCGTCGGGCCAGGCCTGGGCGAGCTTGTAGGCCGTCTCCACCGGGCCGCCCATGTCGAGGCGTCCGTGGATCAGCACACCGGGGATGCCGGCCAGCTTGTGGGCGTCGCGCAGGAGCGCTCCCTCCTCCAGCCACGCGCCGTTGGAGAAGTAGTGGGAGCAGATGCGCGTCATGGCCATCACCGCGTCGGCGGGCCGGTCGCTGTAGGCGTTCGGCTTGCCGTTGACCTCCAGGGAGATCACCGCGTCCTCCCAGGTGACCCAGTCGGTGGCGGCCTTCTCCCGCACCCTGGCGTCGGGGTGGGACAGCAGGCGCGCGTACGCCGCCAGCAGCGCGAACGTGTCGCCGTCACGGTCGGCCTCGGGCACCCCTTCCCGGAACCGCTCCAGCGCCTCGGGGAAGAACCGCCCGGCGCCCCGGTAGAGCCAGTCGATCTCGTAGCGGCGCGTGGTCGTGACGCTGGGGATGACGATCTCCGACACCCGCTCGGGATGGGTCTCGGCGTAGGCGAGTATCAGCGTCGAGCCCCACGACCCTCCGTACAACAACCACCTGTCGATCCCGAGGTGCCCGCGCAGCAGCTCCATGTCGGCGATCAGGTGGTGGGTGGTGTTGGCGCTCAGGTCGGTCGCCGGGTCGGCGGCATGGGGACGGCTGCGCCCGCAGTTGCGCTGGTCGAACAGGACGATCCGGTAAAGCTCCGGGTCGAAGGTGCGGCGCACGCCGGTCGAGCAGCCCGATCCCGGCCCGCCGTGCACGACCAGGGCGGGTTTGCCCTCCGGGTTGCCGCAGACCTCCCAGTAGACGAGGTTGCCGTCACCGACGTCGAGCATGCCGTGCTCGTACGGCTCAATGGGCGGCTCAATGGGCGGCTCGATGGAAGGCTTCAAGGTGGCTCCTCTCCGATATAACAGTGCTTGGATAAATGTAACAGTGCTTAGATATCCGAGCACGCCTCAGAGGAGCGGCGGGCGTCAGGAATGCTCGGCGAGCAGGACGTCGAGCCGGCGGAGGTGCTCGTCGAGGTCGGGGTCCGGGCTGCCCGTCCATGGGCCCGCCAGGTCCGGGCGGTGGCGGGCGACGTGCACGTCGAACGCGGCCAGCTGGTCACGGGCGTTCTGCTGGTACGTGACCTGCTCCCCCACGGCCTTTCGAGGCTCCCAGCACAGGTCGATCCGCTCGCGCAACCACGGCGGCGCCAGCCGTTCACGCTCGGCCACGCCGCCGGCGTGCGCGCCGGCCAGGCGGGCGATGCCCTCCGCCAGGGCCGGCTCGCCACGAGCGGCCGCCATACGCTCGAACCCGGTCCATTCCCTGCCCATGGAGCCCAGCCGCTCGCCCCACCGCTCCAGCACGGCCAGGCGAAGGGCCCGCGCCGCCTCCCGCAGCTCGTACGTGGCCGCGTCCAGGCGCCCAGCCGAGCGTTCCCCGTGGGCGCGAGCGCGAGCGTCGGCCGCGCTCCGCAACCACCAGCCGATCCTGGCCTCGACCACGGCGGGATGGAAGCGCATCTCGGTCAGCCAGGCCACGAAGCGGCCTGTGAGCAGGTCACCGGGGTCGGCGGGACGCCCACGGAAGGCCTTGTCCATCCCGTGGAACCAGCGCCGGTCGCGCGTCAGCCGCTCCACCGCCCACGCCGCCCCCGCCGACGCCGCCTCCCGCGCCTCGGCGACGGTGAACGCCAGCCAGCCGACGTCGAGCGTCTGCGCCCGGCCGCTGGCGGCCCACCAGTCCACGAGCTCGGCCTGCTCGCGTTCGACGTGCGCCGCGGTCTGCTCGGGGTCGCCGTCGTAGAGGGGGAGCACGTCGATGTCGGACATCGGCCAGGGTTCGCCGCGCCCGACGCTGCCACCGACGATCAGTCCGTGCACGCCGGGGATCGCGGACAACCTGCGCACCGCCTCGTCCAGGCGGTCGCGGTGCAGCTCTCTCCAACGCGGCGAGACGCTCATGTGGCGCCGCCGCGCCGCGCGTCCGCCTCGGTCTCGACCTTCATGCGTGGGTCGGCGAGACCGCACACGACCATGGTGGCGGCCTGCTCCACCACGGCGCGGGCGTATCCGACCTGCTCCTGGAAGGTGGAACCGCTGAGCATCGCGCGTCGCTCTGTCATGGACGGAACCGTACGCGAGCCGGCGCGAGGCGGCCGCCCGAGCGGACAGCACGAGAGAGTCTGGTCAGCGGGTGAGCAGCACCGTGGTGTGGTTGCTCCCTGGCACCACGCCTGCCTGCCGGTGCGCCTCCTTGAGCGCCTCCGACGCGTAGTGCTGCTGCATGGCCTGCGCGTCCTCGCACTCGAACAACACGACGGCCTCATCGGGCTGGTCGGCGTTGACGCTGACGAGCGCCGTGCGCATGCCGGCCGCCGCCCGGACCTCCGCCAGGCTGTCGAACGCCGCACGCCACTGGTCGTAGTCGGTGAACCGCTGGCGGACGAGCAGGTACTCCATGATCATGACCCCCGGATATCTACAGTGTTGAGGCCAAGTTAGTTGGAGTGTCCGAGAAATTCAACATCGATGACTATGCTTGAACGAGTGACCACAAGGCCAGGAGGACGCCGGCCGGGCGCGACGCGGACACGGATCGACATCCTGGCCGCCGCGCAGCAGAGCTTCGCCGAACACGGTTACGTCCTCACCACGATCAGGGGCGTCGCCCGCGCCGCGGGCGTCGATCCGGCGCTCGTCCTGCAGTTCTTCGGCAGCAAGGACGGCCTCTTCGACGCCGCGCTCCGCGACGACCCGCCCATCCGCTCGCTGGTCTCGCTCGCCGGCGAGGGTGACCCGTCCGACCTCGGCGCCCGGCTCGCCGCCCGCTACCTGGAGTTGTGGGAGGACCCGCACACCGGCCCCCGGATGCTCGCCGTGGTCAGGGCCGCCGGCGCGGCTCCCAGCGCCTCGGCGATGGTGACGGCGTTCATGACGGACGCGGTGATGTTGCCTCTGGCCCGCGCCATCGACGCCGACCAGGCCGAGCTCCGCGCCACCCTCACCGGCGCCTACCTGTTCGGCGTCGCGACCGCGCGCTACGTCCTGCGCGTCGAGCCGCTGGCCGTCCTGGACCGGCAGGCCGCGGTCGCGTACGTGGCCCCGGTCGTGCAGCACCACCTCACCGGCGACCTCACGCCCCCCTGAGAGGAGATGCCGGCGACGCCGCTGTCACGAGTACGTCAGTTCTCCCCCGCCCCAGGTCCCGGATCTTGTATCCCGCCAGGTGGACGCGGTCCGTATCGATTCTGCTACAGAATGTGACGTGGTCGCAGGGCAGCCGCCCGCGGCAGCACCGACACGAGGAGAACTGCATGAAGACCACTCGCACGCGGATCACCACCCTCGCCGCAGCCACCGCCACCGCCACCATCGGTCTCGTCCTGGTGGCGGGCGCCGCACCGGCCGCGGCGGGATCGTCCAGGGCGGGCGACATCTGCCTGTGGAGCGGCAGGAACTACACGGGCGCGTCCTGGTGCTGGAACCCGGGCAACGGCTACGTCGACGTGCCGCCTGCCCTGCACGACAACGTCGGATCGTTCCGGGCCCACGCCGCCGGCTGCTTCATCAACTGGATCCAGGTGCCCACCAGGAAGGAGACGCGCGTCGTCAGGAACGGTGACTACCGCAGGGTCTACGACAACGACTTCGGCGGCCGCATCGACGCGGTGGCGCCCCGCTGCTGACCCCGCCTCCCGCCGGGGTCAAGGGCGCAGGACACGGCCTCTGCGCTCGCCCGTGAACTCTCCGGACTCCACCACGACATGCCCCTCCAGCAGGACGTGGACGATGCCGGACGGGCGGGCGGAGGGGGCGGTGTAGGTGCCGGAGTGGCCGACGGCGCCGGGGTCGAAGACGCAGATGTCGGCCCAGGCACCGGGGCCGAGCCAGCCCCGGCCGCGCAGGGCGAACTGGTCGGCCGTGGCCGAGGTCGTCTTGCGCACCGCCTCCTCCCAGGAGACCACCGCGCGCTCCCGCACGTACGTGCCGAGGAAACGGGGGAAGCAGCCCCACGTACGGGGGTGTTCGAGGCCAACGGGGGCCCCGTTGTCGGAGCCGACGCCGATGAGCGGGTCGGCCATGATCTCGGTCATGTCGTCCTCGGCCATCATGGAGACCACCATCGTGGCGGCGGGGTCGGCGGCGATCAGCGCGCACGCGACCTCCCACGGATCCTCTTCCGCCACCGCCACCAGGGCGCGCGCCGCCGGGTCGGCGGTGACGCCGGCCAGCGTACGACCCGCGAACGACGGCTCGGCGTGCGCGGTGATCAGGACGCCTCCGGGAGTGCTGTCCTGCCACAACCCCGCGCCTGTCCCGCCGGACTCGGCCACGGCGCGCAGCCGGGCCCGCCCGGCGGGCGCCGCGAGCACGTCCCGCACCCGCCCGCCGGCCAGCGCCGACGGCGGCAGCAGCGCCGCGAGCATGGTCGCGCCCGCCAGGTAGGGATACTGGTCGCCGCGCGCGTCCACCCCGGCGGCGCGGGCCGCGCGCAGCTTGCCGAGCAACATCCCGGCCTGACCGTGGTTGCGGCGGCCGGCGACCTTGCAGTGCGACACCTGCAGCCGTACGCGTGCCCGCCGGGCGATCTCGACGGCCTCGTCCAGCGCGGCGGCCAGCCCGGCGCCCTCGTCACGCATGTGGGTCGTGTACGGCACCCCGTACCCGTGCGCGACCTCGGCCAGCGCCACCAGCTCGTCGATGCCGGCGTAACTGCCCGGCGGGTAGATCAGCCCGCTGGACAGCCCGCACGCGCCCGCGGCGAAGGCCGCGGCGGCGAGGTCGCGCATCCGCTCCAGGTCACCCTCGCGCAGCGTCTCGGCGAATCCGGCCACGGCCCCGCGCAGTGTCGAGTGGCCGACGAGGGTCGCCACGTGGTTGGTCGGCCCGGCCGCCGCGACGGCCTCCAGATATTCGGCGAACGTCCAGTCGGGCACGCTGTCGCCCGTCAGTTCCTCCAGCGTGGAGGCGTCGGGGGCGTAGGAGAAACCGCAGTTGCCGTTGATCTCGGTGGTGACACCCTGGAGCAGCTTGAACGGCTGCGGCTCGGCCATCAGCGGCACCAGGTCCGAGTGCGCGTGCGCGTCCACGAAACCGGGCGCCACGGCCAGCCCCGCGACGTCGATCTCCCGCCGCGCGCGGGTCTGCCGGTCCGCGGGGACGACCCGCCCATCAGAAACGGCGACATCGCCCACATAAGCAGGAGATCCAAGACCGTCGTACACCGTTCCGCCACGAAGGATGAGATCGACCATGAAGCCAACCCAACACTCCATAAATTAGTAAATCTTGTCGCCAACCACCTAATAGAGGACTCGGGTTGGTGCGATGCGACGAAGCCTCGTAGCCGCTCCCCGTCCGCGTGCTCAGCGGCCGGGCGGGGTGATGCCGGCGATCCGCGCGGCCAGCTCGGCCAGGTGCGCCAGCCATCGATCGTCCGCCGCGTCCGGCACGGCCACGATGACATGGTCGATGCCCAGCTCGGCGAGCTCACCGCAACGCTGGACGCTCTCCTCGGCGCTCTGGCCGTCCGGGACGCGCATGTGGAGGGTCTTCTCGATCTCCTCGTAGGGCCGGCCCAGCCGCTCGCAGTGGGAGCGCAACACGCCGAGCTTGTGCCGTACGTCCGCGCCGTACAGGAAGTTGCACATGTCGGCGTACTCGGCGACGAGCCGGAGGGTCTGCCTCTCCCCGCTGCCGCCGATGAGGATGGGCGGGTTCGCCTGGGGTGCGTTGAGCGTGCGTTCCAGGCGGTAGTGGCGGCCCTCGTACGGTTGGTCCGTGTCGCTCCACATCTGCCGGGCGATCTGGAGCGTCTCCTCAAGCCGCTCGAACCGCTCCGCCAGGGGCGGGAAACGCAGGCCGAGCCCGCGGGCCTCGGGCTCGTACCAGCCGGCGCCGATGCCGAGGACCGCCCGGCCGCCGGAGAGCGCATCGAGGGTGCTGACCTGCTTCACCAGCAGGCCGGGTTCGCGGTAGACGGCTCCGGTCACGAGCGCGCCCAGGCTCACCCGGCGGGTGAGTGCGGCGGCGTAGGACAGTGCGCCGTACGCCTCCAGCATCGGATCCTCCGCGGCCCCGAAATTGGGAATCTGGAAGAGGTGGTCCATCACCCAGAAGCTGCGCAGCCCCGCCTGGTCGGCGCCGCGGGCCGCGGCGGCGAACCTGGCGGCGATGGCGGCGTCGCCACCTGGCCAGGTGAAACGCGGGCATGTCAGACCGAGGTCCATGGGATCACTCCTTGATCGGGTGAGGTGGGAGGAGACACCCGCGGGAAGGCGTCACCGCGGGCATGAAAAAACCCTCTCGCCTGGACCGGGTCCGAGGCGGAGAGGGCTCCGTACTCGTCATTGTCTCACGCGCCGCCGGCGCGGCACGCGTGACATGCGGACCTCACCGCTTGCGGGATCGGCTGTCAGCTACACGATGGTGAAGGCGCGACCCAGCCCCGACAGGTCCAAGACACGGCGGACCCTGCCGTGCACATGAGCCAGTTCCATGCTCCCTCCCGCCCTGTTGATCCTTTTCTGCGCCTCCAGCAGGCCTTCCAGTCCATGCGAGTCGCAGAAGGTCAACCCGCCCGCATCTATGAGCAGGTTGGCCGTTCCCCCTGTGAGCGCATCGCTGACGGCCTCCAGCAGACGGGGGGTCGTGGAGAAGTCCAGTTCGCCCTTCAGGACGAGCACAAGACCATTCCGACGCTGCGTCATATGGGCGGAAAGAGTCACCACGATCACCCGAAAAGTAGACGATCCGTACCCATGCCCTCCCACGCTACGCCGCGACCTGCGAGGACTTGCACCCCGCCACCTGCTAGGCGAACCCGGACTACGAGGCACTTCACCGGGGAGCCTGCCCGACCTCGTCGGATCCTGCGCGACGCCGCGCCCACCGGATCGTCCAGGAGGCGTTGACCCCGTCGCACGTGGTCGTGCCGACCACGTGCGACGCCCACCCCTACGTGCTGCGCGCACTCCACGCGGGCGCGTCGGGCTTCCTGCTGAAGTCGACGTCGCGAGCAGGGCCTCTCAGCCCAGGGAGCGGACCTGACCGTCGGAGCCCAGCACCGCCACCGCCCTGTCTCCGTACTGCACGATGACCCGGCCCTGGCTGCCCTGCTGCCGCACCTGCGTGGTGACCGGGGCGCCGTTGTTCAGGCGGACGCAGATCTGGTCACCCGAGAGGATCACGCCGTTGCGCGCGCACCTCAGCTCGATGTGAGGCGTGCCCGGCCCCGGGTTGAAGGGGTTGTACATCGCCGGAGCCGACGTGATCCAGCCGCAGTAGCCGCCGCCGAGCAGGCCGACCACCTGGTTGCGCGCGCTCACGCTCGCCGATCCGCTGGGAACGTTGCCGCCCGTGACGAAGGTGTCGTTCACCCGGAACGGCGTGTCACGCAGGTCGATGTTGCCCCGGCCGTCGGCCCGCCCGTTGCACGCCATCGCGGCGCCGTAGGGCATGCTCGTCACGGTCGTCGAGCCGTGCCGCAGCGAACCGGTGGACGACGCGAAGGTCAGGTCGCCGATGTCCACGGTCAAGGTGCGGGGGTCGACGCGCAGCCTGGTGAAGGCGGTCCTGACGTTCGTGCCGGGCGAGGCGCCGCCGGCGGTGTACTGCGAGAAATTGACGTCCTGGCCCGTCCTCGCGAGGGTGATGTATTCGCTGGGCGTGGTGGCCATGTTGTGGCAGTACGCCGTGAACACGTTTCCGTTGTTGATGAGCAGATACGTGCCGTCGCGGGCGATCGGATTCGTCCGGCGGACGTCCTGGCAACTGCTGAAGACCGGCAGGGCGGAGGCGTGAGCCGGCACCTGGGCCACCAGCGGCAGGGCGGCACCCATTGCCGCCAGCAATGCAGAAATTCGGACGTGCGGTCGGGCCATGAGATTTCCCCTCCAGCGGCTGGCGGACCGTTTGCGTTGTGGAGATTAACAAACGCTTCACGGCTTCGACGGCGCGACTTGGCCATGGGTCGGAGAATCACTGCTCAAAAACTATTTGAGCCCCCACCAGGAAAAGGTCTGCCAGGCGACCAGGTGGGCCGGGCGCCGCGGCCGAGCGGCGGAAACGGGTGATCGTCGCGAATGCGGGAGCAACCCGTTTTTGTTATCCGACCGCGTATGCACGGGTAATGGTCTGGGTGAGCGTGGTGCCGGACTCATCCGTAATTTCAACCCGAAGAGAAACGAGTCCTGATGTATCGGGATTCCTTATCGTTGCGTGCCAGCCGGCGACTCGTCTCGACGCCGTGTTCACGATCTCGCACCCCCACTCGATGATCTCCAGGTCGAGCGTCGCGAAGGCCCACCTGCAGACGGCTCGTACCGCGTCGGTGGCGACACCGCGCCCGCGGGCTCGCGGATCCGCCCAGGAACCGATCTCGGCGATGCCGTGGACACGTTCTTCCATGAGTTGGTGATGGACGCGCACGCCGTGCTGGACGTGGGGTGCGGCACGGGCAGCATGGTGCGCCGGGCGCGGGAGCTCGGTCATCGCGGGCGGCTCGTCGGGCTCGATCCGGATCTGGCTGCGCTCGATGGGGCTCGGCGACGTACGGATGTCGAGTGGGTCGACGGTGTCGCGGCGGACGCGGCCTGGGATCGTGAGTTCGACCTGGCGACCATGACCGGCAACGCCTTCCAGTGCCTGGTCAGCGATGAGGACCTGGCCGACTCGCTGGCCGCGGTCCGCAGGGCGCTTCGCGACGGCGGCCGGTTCGTGTTCGACACGCGCAACCCGCAGATGCGCGAGTGGGAAGAGTGGAACCCGTCGAACGCCACCGAGGTCGTGGACGGAACCGGCCGTACGTTTCGTGTGTCGCACCACGTAGAGTCGGTGATCGGCGACGTGGTGACGCTCACCGAGACGACCAGCACCCCTGACGGCACCGTCCTGCGGGTCGATCGTGCGAGCCTGCGCTTCCTGGACGTGCCGGCGCTCGGGACGTTCCTGAACGGGGCCGGCTTCGAAGTCGAGGCGCACGACAGTGGCGGGCACCACGGCCCCGTCTCGGGGGCCGGCCGCTCGATCGGCACGATCGCACGGCGCGTCTGACACCCTGGACCAGCGCAGCCGCGACCCCTCCTATGTCGTGGCGGCCCGGAGGCCGAGGACGACGAGCACCACCGCCGTCACCTTGCCGACCGCACGCTTGAAGCGGGCCCTGTGCAAGAGGTGCGTGCCCCGCTGAAGGAGGACCGTCCAGGTCAGCAACCACACCACCATCAGCAGGGCGTGAGCGGTGGCCAAGGTGAGAATCTGCCCGCCGAAATGACGGCCGGGCAGGATGAACTGCGGGACCAGGGTCAGGTAGATCGAGGCCGCCTTGGGGTTGAGAACGTTCGCGAGCAGGGCCTGGGTGTAGACGGAGCCGGTCCGTTGCGGCTGGTCCGTCAGCGCGGGAGGCGGAGGCAGGGTGGTGGAGCGCCAGGTCCACAGGCCCAGGCAGACGAGGTAGGCCGCGCCGAGGAGTTTGACGGCGGTGAAGGCCTGGCTGGAGTGCATGACCAGCGCCGACAGACCGGCGATGGCCAGGGTCGCGTGGGCGTACAGGCCGCTGACCGTACCGAGGATGACGGGCAGAGCCTGGCGGCGCCCGCCGGCTGCGACGTGCTGGATCAGCAGGGTCAGACTGGCGCCGGGGGTGGCGATGATGGGCAGGATCGCCAGCAGGAACGCGGCGACCGCGTACGGGTGGATCACGCCTCGAGCACCACGCGGTAATGGGTGGTCAGGCGGCGGTCTTCGTCCAGGATGTGGAAGGCCAGGGCGGGCGGTTGCTCGCGGTCGGCGGGCTGGTCGCCCTCCCACGGCAGGCGCAGGGTCCAGGTGACGGCCGGTGCGACGATCAAGGGGCGGCCCGCGAAGGTGGACGCGGCCGCGGTGTGGGCGTGGCCGGTGAGCACGGCCACGACCTGCGGATGAACGTCGAGCAGCGCGGCCAGGTCGCCGGTCCCCTCCAGCCGCTGGGAGTCGGGCAACGGGTGATGGAGTTCGACGGGCGGCTGGTGGAAGGCGATCAGCGCGGGCGTGTCCGGGGCGAGGCCGTCGAGGGTGGCGTGCATCCAGGCGAGGGTTTCTGGGCCGAGGCGGCCCTCGTTGCGGCCGGGGATGGTGGAGTCGCACATCAGGATGGCGGTGTCGCGGACGTGGTGCACCTCGTTGACGGGGCCGGGGTCGGGCGGCTGCCGCAGCATCGCCTTGCGGTAGGCCGGGCGGGCGTCGTGGTTGCCGGGGCAGGTGAGCACGGGGAAGGGCGCGGCCAGGACCTGGGCGGCCTGCTCGTACTCGGCCTCCTCCCCGTGATCGGCGATGTCGCCGGTGACCAGCACGGCGTCGACCGGGCGGGGAAGTGCCCGCAGGTGGCTCATGACCCGGGTGGCGCGCAGGAGCGCTCTGTCGGTGCCGTCGAGGTGCAAATCGCTGATCTGAGCCAGCAACAACGTCATCGTGCCGCCCCTTCACATCTAACGGTTAAATAGGATTTACCGTTAGGACGGTAAGGTACGAAGAAGAAATGGGCAACCCGGAGGGGTGGGAGTGGAGCGCTGGCCGGCCTTGGAACTGGCGAGCACGATCCGCCATGACGGCACCGGCGGTGTCGCCGACGACCTGGCCACGCCGCAGAGCACGGCCCGCTGGATTCACCGGCAGGCCGAGCTGCTGGCCGGCCACGTCGACGTCGCAGGGCTCACGGTGGACGAGAAGCTCAGCGGCGAGATCGTCGGCCTGCGCCGGGCCGTGCGGGCGCTCTTCGCGCAAGCGGTCAGCCCCGCGCCGCCGAGCCGGGCCGACGCCCACCGGCTGATGCCGGTCGAGCAGGCGCTGGCCCACCTGAACGCGGCGGCCGCCCGTGAAGCGATCGTCCCGCAACTCGACTGGCCCGGGGACGCACCACCTCGGGTGGGAGTGTTGTCGGATGAATCCGACACGAACGTCCGCCTGATCGCGGCCCTGGCCCGGGCCGCCATCGACTTCCTGAGCGGCCCGCAACGCGAGCAGCTGCGGGCCTGCAACGCGCCGCGCTGCGTACGCTACTTCGTCAAGAGCCACGGGCGGCAGGAGTGGTGCAAGCCGTCATGCGGCAACCGGGCGCGGGCGGCACGCCACTATCAACGCCACAACGCCACGCCCACCCGGGACCTGCCCGGCACCTGACCCGCCTGGGCCCTCGTTCCGGGTCATGGCAGTCCTTGCCGAACCCCTTGAAATCAATCGCACCCGCCGCAAATCATCAAGGACTCCTACGTGCGAAGGGCACGCGGCTCGCCTGACGGACGTCCCCCCACGGCCAGCACTTCGGCCAACAACTCCGGAAGTCCCACAGGCCGCAGAGTCTCTGTGGTCTCGGCTGCGACAAGCTCGGCCAACGACCACCATCGGTGGTCAATGATTGCCTGCTGTTCGCCCGGCTCCAGGTAGGCGCGGGTGATGGCCTGCCCGCCGCGAGCCCGCGCAAGGAAGTACCGCTCGTGCATGTGCACGGGTTCGCCGCGCCACCGCACGTCCGCATCGAGAGTCCACAGGCACGGCCCCCACTCGACCTCCGTCAGCCCGGTCTCCTCCAGCAGCTCCCTACGAGCGGCCTGAACGAAGTCCTCGTCCTCCTTCAACCCTCCACCTGGGGGCACCCAGAACACCTCCCGGACCGGAAACCCGGGAACGACGATGGCGCCGTCGTCCCTGTGCCGGATCATCAGAATGCGATCGTCCTGGTCCAGCAGCACAATCCGAGCACCTCGTCGGGTCCGCATCGTTTGCTCCATCCGGCGTAGTCACTCCGCCTGCCAGTAACCCGCTGCTGGAGGTCTTGGAGCCCGCCACGCTGAAGGCGCTGCTGGCCCATCGCACATCCTGGCGGGGTGGGGTGGTGAAGGGCACGATCAAACTCGACAAGCTGGTTAAGGCATCCCGTTCCTTTGTCTCGCGCTTCAGCGGCTATTCCAGGAGCAAACCTGCCAGCACCATCTCCTACGCCCTCCGGCTGAGCACGGCTGGACTGGTGGAGCGAGTTACGGTCAAGGGAGTCCTGCACCACTCGACCAGGAGCACCTCATACGCAAGGTGCCTACCAGGTGCCCGTTGCCTAAAACTAGCCACTTGGCGATCGAGAGGTGGCGGGTGCCCGGGGCCGGAGCCTTACGGTCGTGGAGCCGAAGCGCAGGTCGTGCTGGCGCTGGAGCCAGGCGCGCCGCGCCCAGCCGTACCGTCCCAGCAGCCGCGCTCCTGTCTTGGCCATCCCGTAGCGCCGGCTCCCAGACCGTGCGTCGCCCTGCCCCCTGGCCTCCCTGCGCTGCAGCTTCTGCGCACGGAGCACCTCGACCTCACGCTCGGCCTGGATGGCGCGGCAGGCAGCGTCGATCGCCGCCGGGGCCGCCGGGCCGCCTGCCAGCGGAACGAGATGGTTCGCGGCCACGATCACGTCGCGGAACGCGAGATTGATGCCCTGCGCGCGCACCGGCGACATGGGGTGTGCCGCGTCTCCCAGCAGCAGCACCCCAGGTGCCGACCAGGAGGGCGCAGACCCGACCATCACGTTGAGCCGGATGGGCCCCACCACCTGGTCACGACTGCCCAGTATGTGCTCGGCCAGCCAGCCGGGCGCTGACTGCACGGCGGCGTCGAGCCAGCCGTCTCCGCGGAACTCGGCCATCCCGCCCTTGGGCATGATGAGTCCGCACTGCAGTAGATCGTCCCATGAGGTGTAGGCGATGAGGGGATGCCTGCCCCGCCGCACCATGATGTGGAAGTCGCATCGTTCGCGCAGCGACGGCGGCGCCGGAAGTTTGAACCACAGGACGTCGTAGGCCTCGCCCGCCTGGGTCAGCGTCAATCCGCCGCGTGTGCGCACCGACGAGCCGCGCCCGTCGCAGCCGACGACCAGGTCCGCGGGCCACTCCACGGCCGCGTTTCCCTGCTGGGCCCGCACCCCTGCGACCCGGCCCGTCGTGTCCCGCATGACGTCGGCGAAGCGGGTGGCCGGGTGGTAGGTGAAGGCGGGGGTGGTCCGCGCCTGCTCTATGACGCCCTCCAGGAGCGCGGCGGGCGATGCGACGCGGAAGGCCCGCTCGCCGATCTGGGCGACCGGTTCGGGGATGGTGAACACCTCGTCGCCGTCGATGAAGATGCGCCACGTCTCGACCAGCCGGCCGGGAATCTCGGCGAGCAGTGGGCCGAGGCCCATCTGGCCCAGCGCGTCAAGCCCGAGCGGCATGAGGCCTTCGCCGCGGAACACCCCGTCGCTGGACGTCTCCCTTTCCAGCAGGCGAGTACGCACTCCGTGCCTGGCCAGGAGCATGGCGAGCGTCGCGCCCGCCGGCCCGGCCCCGACCACCACGACCTCCACCGCCCCTCCTTCTCCCGCCCGGATGACGGCCTGGCTTGACTTTAAAGCAACTTTGCGTTGCATGCAACGGTGAGTTGCTTTAAGGGCGTTGAGCTGCCTTAATGGGGACAGAATGGAAGGCTCATCCTCACCACGGCGCCGCACCGGCGGCCGCAGCGCCCGCGTCACCCAGGCCGTGCACCGCGCCACGCTCGCCGCCCTCGCCGACAAAGGGCTGGCCGGCCTGTCCATCGAGGACATCGCCGCCAGAGCGGGGGTCAACAAGACGACGATCTACCGCCGTTGGGGCACCCGCGAAGCGCTCATGGCCGACGCCCTCGGCGTGGGCACGACACGTCAGATCGCGATCCCCGACACCGGAAGCGTCCGCTCCGACCTGGCGGCGCTCGCCCGGCAGGTGCGCGACACCATCCTGGCGCCCACCAACCGGAACCTGATGGTGGCGCTCGCCACGAGCGCCGGCCACGAGACCCTGGCCGGCCTCGGCCCGCGCTATTGGGCCGGCCGATTCGCCGCGTCCCGCCCGATCGTCGAACGCGCGATCGCCCGCGGCGAGTTGCCGCCGGGCACCGACCCCGACACGCTGATCATCCAGGTCGTCGGCCCGCTCTGGTTCAGCGTGTTCGGGCCCGGCCGCGCCCCCGACGACGCCTTTGTCGACAGGTGCGTCGACATCGTCCTCATCGGCATCTCACACCATGCCTGACGGCAGAGTCCGGGAAGAACCGTCGCATCGAAAGCCTGGCGTGGCCGTCATCGACGGGAAGCATCCTCGGGTGCCGAGGGTTCGCAGCCAAGGCCCGGGACGTCGGTGCGGGACGTCGGTGCGGGGCCAGAACGAGCATTCCTGATCACGGCCCACCAGCTCATCGCTTCCCGCGTGACGCGTGATCAGGTGGCCTGACACGTCAGGCATTCAGCGATCTGCGCACGGCGGCGTCCACCAGATCGTGGATCTCCTGCTCGGTGAAGATGTCGGGCAGTGTCAGCCGCTCGACGATGAGCCAGTTCAGAGTGAGGTAGAGGAGCACCACCGAGGTCGGGTCGCCGGGCAGACCCGAAGCGGCGTGGTAGCCGATGTTGGCGTCGATGTCCTCGCGGATGCGCTTGGTCAGCACGGCCCGCAGCTCAGGACGCCGAGTGGACTCCAGCCGGAGCTCAAGCAGGGCCAGGTAGCCGGAGTTGAAGGCGGAGACCCGATCCACCAGTTCGTGCATGAGCTCGGCATAGCGGGTTTCGTCCTGCACGCCCTCCCGTCCGCGGGCGATCGTGGCCTCGTCGGGCAGCAACCGCTCATAGATGCGTCCGCCGACCTGGGTGAACAGGTCGTCGCGGTTGGCGAAGTAGTTGGACGCCGTGCCCGGGGGCACGGCCGCCTCCGCATCGACGGCCCGGAAGGTCAGCCCCCGCGCTCCCTCCCTGGCCAGCACCTCGATGGCCGCGTCGATCAGCGCCTGCCGCCGTTCCGGGTTTCTCCGCACTTGACACCACTCCATTCGTAGTACTACCTTCAAATCACTACACGCAGAGTACTACATCAGGAGTTGAGCGGTATGCGGAAACTTGTCTACTACATCGGCGTCTCACTCGACGGCTACATCGCGGGCCCCGACGCCGAGTTCGACTTCTACCCCCTGTCGGACCAGATGGCCGCTTGGATCAACAGCCGCTATCCCGAGACACTCCCCACCCACATCCGCAAGCTTGTCGGCCTCGATGGCGTCCCCAACAAGGTCTTCGACACGCTGGTGATGGGCCGCGGCACCTACGAGCCGGCCCTGACCGTCCCCATCACCAGCCCGTACTCCCACCTGCGCCAGCACGTCGTCTCCAGCACGCTGACGATCGACGACCCGACGGTGCGGGTCGAGACAGGCGATCCGATCGAGCTCATCCGGCGACTGAAGGCCGAGGACACCGGCATGGACATCTACCTCTGCGGCGGCGGCAAGCTCGCCGCCTCCCTGCTCCCGGAGATCGACGAGATCATCCTCAAGAGCTATCCCGTGGTGGCGGGCACGGGCATCCCCATGTTCTCCGGACCGTTCCGCCCCACCCTGTTCACTCCCACCCGGCGCGAGTCCTTCGACAACGGCGCCCAGGTCACCTGGCTCACCAGGGCCTAGAACCGCAAGGAGAAAGCATGCATGTCAAACTCCCAGGCCTGATCAACCAGGCCAAGACCGACCACCGAGCCCGATCGCCGCATCGGCACCAACACCCGGCGCGCGACCTCAAGCCCACGGGCCGGACCAACCTCTCCCGCCGCCCGACCGCCGCCCCTCGCCGCAGCGGGTATTGAGCGGACCGGCACAACACCTTGAGGGCTCCGGGGGCCCGAGGAGCGGGGCCTGGGAACATTCCAGCCGGCCTCCGATCGTGCGGACGGCTCCCGCCCTCGATTGTGTGGACGCGGCTTCCGGGTTCCCTGGCTTGTGATTCCATGATCACCCATGGACGCAGCCGAAACGACCGTGCGAAGAAGATGGCTCAAGCTCCCCGTGCCCTCTCTCGCCATCCTCCTCCTTGGAGCGATGGGCCTGTAGAGAGTCCGACCGCCACCGAGATCGTCGCGGCTGTGCGCGAGCAGACGAGGCCAGGATCGTTCATCCTGCTCCATCCCTGGTACGGCAGCGGGCAGAACGCTCGCGAAGCCATCAAAGACCTGATCACTGGCCTCCGTGATCAGGGATACCGATTCGTCACGGTCTCAGAGTTGCTCGCTTTGCAACGTCGTTGATCTTCCAGACATGAGAAGAGGGCCCTCGGATTACTCCGAAGACCCTTCTCACCTGCATCTTCCTGGTGAGGTGTGCACGAGTGCTGATGAGCTGGGGGTTCAGACAGGCAGCGAAGATCGCTTCCGGCGGTTCGAGATCGTTTCCAGATCCTCGGACTTCAAGGGAGGTCGAGAATCGGGATCAGCTGCTCCTCCTCATACGTCAGGTGCGCTTCGAGCTCATCGACGAGCCGCTCGATCTCGGCCCGTACCTTCAGCGGATCCTCATGAGAAAGGGCCTGCTCCAGCTCTTCCAGGAGCGCAGCGATGCGCTCGTGCTCCTTGGCCAGCCGCTCCAAGGTCGGAGCGAGCGAGGGATGCCGCTCGGCCAGGCCGGGGAACATCATGGTGTCCTCGCCCGTGTGGTGATGGTGCAGCCCCTGGCAGACGGTCAGGCAGTTGATCCGAAGTTGCACGCCCAGACCAGGCCGCCCTGAATCGGACAGCTCCTTGCGGATCAGCGCGAGTTCGCGGCGGAAGCCGTCGTGCACCAGCTTGAGGTACGCACCGGCCGACGGTGCGCTGTCCCGGGGCGGACCGACCACACGAAGTGCGACGACCGGGATGGTACGCGTCGTCTTGGCCTGGTAGTCGGCCCAGCCAGGGTCGCCTTCCACCGCGCGGGCGAACGCCACGTCACGCTCGGCGCCCTCCAGGACCTCCGCCTCGACATCGAAGATGAGGACGCCGGTCTCCACGGTGGCGCGCGGGTTGGCCTTCACATTGTGATACCAGGCCGGGTTGTTCGGCGCTCCTCCGGCGGAGGCGATGACCAGCATGCGCTCACCGCCGTCGGGCAGGTAGCCGAGCGGGGTCGTGTGCGGCTTGCCCGAGCGGGCGCCCGTGGTGGTGAGCAGGAGCAGTCGCGCTCCCTCGAAATAGCCACCGACCTGGCCGTTGTTGGCGCGGAACTCGCCGATGACCTGTTTGTTGAGATCCATTCTTCTCCATAGGTGCTTTCTGCGATGCCGTACTGAATGGAGAAGAAGACGGCGGGCCGCGGGCCCGCCCGGCGATCAAGCGTCAGCCGGGCTGCTCTCTGGTGCGTGGCCCAAGGCCGACCCGGCAGTCACGCAGGTCACGGTACTACACCCCATGACAAAGTGGACAGCCGGGAGTGCAGGGCAGCGCCCACGGCGCGCACCCGAGCGAGATCGACGCCCATGCCTGGGATCGGCTGACGCGCTGGATCCGCCGCAAGTATGAGGGCAAGGCATGTGGAGCGCCCGGTGCGTGGAC
>NZ_SMKP01000190.1:0-21463 GCF_004349015.1 Nonomuraea diastatica | reverse complement strand
CTCCCCCTGTTTCCGCCCCGGTCCCCACCACCTGAGGGGAGCGGGCCCGCACCGGCCGCGCCGCGTTTTCCGCCGCGTAGGCGGCGAAGGGGCCAACCACGACTAGGATCCATGCACATGACCCAGCTTCCTCTGCGGGCGCAGCTCGCCAGTGCCCTGGGCCGCAGTGCCGCCACGCTGTCCAGGATGACGGGGCGCGGTGACGGCTCGGTGATCGGCGGCCGGGTCGGGCTGCTGCTCGAGCCCGACCTCCTGCGCAAGCTGGCCCTCGACCGCAAGCTGGCGCTGATCAGCGCGACCAACGGCAAGACGACCACGACCAGGCTGGTCACCTCGGCGCTCCTGGAGCTCGGAGAGGTGGCCACCAACGCGTTCGGGGCCAACATGCCGGCCGGCCACGTCTCGGCGCTCTCCCAGCACAAGGGCGCCCCCTACGGCGTGCTCGAAGTCGACGAGAAATACCTGCCCGAGGTGCTCGACACCACCGGGGCGGGCGTCGTCTGCCTGATGAACCTCAGCCGCGACCAGATGGACCGCGCCGCCGAGATCTGGCTGCTCGCGCAGAAGTGGCGCAGGGCGCTGTCGGGCAAGCCCACCCACGTCATCGCCAACTGCGACGACCCGCTCGTCACCTGGGGCGCCTCCACGGCCGCCAAGGTCACCTGGGTCGCCGGTGGGCAACGGTGGAAGGAAGACTCCTGGTGCTGCCCCGAGTGCGGCGGCCCTCTCGACCGCAAAGACGCCGACTGGGCGTGCCGCGAGTGCACGTTCCACCGGCCGGAGCCGCAGTGGGCGGTCGACGACGACGTGGCGATCGACCCCCACGGCGAGCGGTGGCTGCTCGACATCCAGCTGCCCGGCGCGGCCAACCGCTCCAACGCCGTGATGGCGCTGGCGGTGGCCGACGCGTTCGGGGTGCCGGTGGAGCGGGCGCTGCCCCGGCTGCGCGAGGTCACCTCGGTCGCGGGCCGCTACACCACGGTCGAGCGTGACGGCCGCTACGCGCGGCTGTTGTTGTCGAAGAACCCGGCGGGCTGGCTGGAGGCGTTCGACGTCGCCGACCCGCAACTGCCGATCATCCTGTCGGTCAACGCCCAGGGCCCCGACGGCCGCGACACCTCGTGGTTGTGGGACGTCGACTACCGCATCCTGCTCGGCCGGCCCGTGTTCGTCACCGGCCAGCGCCGCCTCGACCTGGCGCTCCGGCTCGACGTGGCCGACGTGCCGTTCACGTTGTGCGACACGTTCACCGAGGCGCTGGCCATGCAGCCGCCCGGCCGGGTCGACGTGATCGCCAACTACACCGCCTTCCAGCAGATCCGATCGGAGTTCGGTCGTGCCGTCTGACAGCGCCCTGCGTATCGTCTGGATCTACCCTGACCTGCTGAGCACCTACGGCGACCAGGGCAACGTGCTCGTCCTGGAGCGGCGGGCGCAGTTGCGGGGCATAGAGACGGAGACGGTCCACGTACGCTCGGCCGATCCGGTGCCGGAGACCGGCGACCTCTACCTCATCGGCGGCGGCGAGGACCGCCCCCAGATCCTGGCCGCCGAGCGCCTGCGCAGGGACGGCGGCCTGCACCGCGCCATCGCCGGCGGTGCGGTCCTGCTGGCGGTCTGCGCCGGCTACCAGATCATGGGCAGCACGTTCGGCGGCGAGGAGGGCCAGCCGGTGGACGGCATCGGGCTGCTCGACCTCTCCAGCTCCCGCGGGCCCGCGCGGGCGGTGGGCGAGCTGGTGGCGGAGGTCGACGCCGCCCTCAACCTGCCCACGCTGACCGGCTTCGAGAACCACATGGGCGTCACCCACCTCGGTCCGGGGGTCAAGCCGCTGTCCAAGACGCTCGTGGGCATCGGCAACGGTGACAACTTCGAGGGGTGCTACACCGGGCACGTGGTCGGCACCTACCTCCACGGGCCCGCCCTGGCCCGCAACCCGGCGCTGGCCGACCTGCTGCTGTCGTGGTGCGCGGGTGATCTGGCGCCGCTCGACGACTCCCGCTACGAAGCCCTCCGCCGAGAACGCCTCGCGGCCGTCCTGCCGGACTGACGGCCGCCGCGGCGGGCCAGGTCATCAGCAGCGCGGCCTTCGCGCGGATCTGCCGTCCCCCTGGGTACGCGCTTGACATGCAGCCCGATGGCTGCCTAATGTTCCTATATGCAGTCGATTGGCTGCCTGTTGGCGCCATGGACGGACCGATGTGATGGACGAGGTGTTCAAGGCGCTGGCCGACCCCGGCCGGCGCAGGTTGCTGGACAGCCTGAACGCGCGCAGCGGGCAGACCTTGCGCGAGCTGTGCACCGAGCTCGACATGGCCAGGCAGTCGGTCAGCAAACATCTGGCCGTGCTGGAGGCGGCCAACCTGGTGACCACGGTGTGGCGCGGCCGGGAGAAGCTGCACTACCTCAACGCCGTGCCGATCAACGCCATCGCGGACCGCTGGATCAACAGGTACGACCGCCACCGGGCCGGCGCCCTGACCGACCTCAAGACGGCATTGGAGCACACCCCCGTGACGAACCACGATTTCGTCTACACGACGTACATCAAGACCACACCAGAACGCCTCTGGCAGGCGTTGACCGAGCCCGCCTTCACCAAGCGTTACTGGGGCGTGGAGCTCGAATCGGACTGGACGGTCGGATCGACCGTGACCTGGAAGCAGCTCGGCGTCACGATGGAGGACCCTGAACAGGTCGTGCTGGAGGCCGACCCGCCGCGCCGGCTGGCCTACACGTGGCACACCTTCACGCCGGAGTTTGCGGCAAGCGTCGGCCTGAGCGGCGAGAAGCGCGCCGAGATGGCCGCGGAGCCCAGGTCAACGGTGACCTTCGAGATCGGGCAGGCCGGCGAGATGGTCAAGCTGACCATCGTGCACAGCGGCTTCCCGCCGGACAGCGTCGTGCGCGATGCCGTCAGCGAAGGCTGGCCCGAGCTGCTCTCCAGCCTCAAGAGCCTGCTGGAGACCGGCGAGCCGCTCCCCACGGGGACCGGTCAGTAGACGAGGGCCTGGGCGCCCTCGGCGACCGCCTCCTCGACGAAAGCCGGCGCCCCGGCGATGCGCACCCCGTCGATGAGGTCGTCGACGGTGATCTCCCTGCGGGCGGCGCACTGCGTGCAGAGCGTCACCCGGCCGCCGGCCAGCACGGCGTCGAGCAGGTCGCTGAGAGACGCGGCATGCGGCAGGCCGAACTCCTTGGCCCGCCCCGGCAGCGCGAACCACGACGCCTCGCCGGTCAGCCAGAGAGAAACGGGGACCCCGCTCGCGAGCGCGGCGGCCGCGACCGTGAACGCCTGGTTGCAGCGCTCGGGCGCGTCGGCTCCCGCGGTAACCTTGATCACCAGAGATCGTGCCATGCCCGTCACCCTAACGTCCCCTACTACCCTTGGGGAGCATGGAAGAACCTGAGGTGCACCCCGACCTGGAGCCGATCGTGTTCCTGCTGGGGCGGTGGGAAGGCGCCGGCGTGGGCGGCTATCCGACGATCGAGAGCTTCAACTTCGGGCAGGAGATCGAGTTCGGGCACAACGGCAAGCCGTTCCTGACGTACACGAGCCGCACGTGGCTGCTCGACGACGCGGGAAACCGGGTCAGGCCGCTGGCCACTGAGTCGGGATATTGGCGGCCGCAGCCCGACAGGCAGATCGAGGTAGTGCTGTCGCACCCGACCGGCATCGTCGAGATCTACGTCGGCGAGGTCGTCTTCCACAAGATCGAGCTCTACACCGACGTGGTCGCGCGCACCGCCTCGGCGAAGGAATACACCGCGGGTCACCGGCTCTACGGGCTCGTCAACGGCAACCTCATGTGGGCTTATGAGATGGCCGCCGTCGGACACCCGCTCACGGACCATATGTCGGCCGAGCTGAAGAAGGTAGCTTGAGGCGATGAGCACGCCATTCACTCCCGCCGCCGTTCAGGCGATCAAGAGCCACATGAACGACGACCACCCCGACGACGCGCTGATCATCGTACGCGGGCTCGGGGGCCGGCCTGAGGCGACCACCGCCGTGACGAGCGACGTCGACGCCGAGGGCATCGAGTTCACGGTGGACGGCGGCGAGCGGGTGCGGGTGCCGTGGGGCGAGACGCTGACCGAGCGCTCCCAGGTGCGCATGGCCGTCGTGCGCCTCTATCGCGACGCGTGCGACAAGCTGGGCATCCCGGCCCGGAAGCAACACTGACCCACGCGTCCGGGTCCGGACATGAAGAAGGGCCCCGGGCGACGCTCCGCCTGCCGAGCAGGCGGGCCGGATGGACCATGGTCGGGATGACATCCCGCCCTCCGGCTGCCAGGGGCCCCGGTGGTTGCCTCGTATTTCGCGAACGCCACGAGACAACAGTCCGCGGCGCTAGCGGACAACCACCTCGCTAGTCCAACTATGAATCACCATTGTTTGGACCACCTCCTTTCCGCGTACCAACGAAGCTATGTGCTCCGGCTCGGAAGGGGCAAGCGAATATCGGCCCGGCCTCGTCCGGCCGGTCCGCCAGCAGGTCGCGGCCACGCGCCTTACACTCGGGACATGACGGAGACGCAGTGGCACGAGCAACTCCGCGCCAAGGGCTACCGTGTGACTCCCCAGCGCCAGCTCGTCCTCGAGGCGATCAAGGAGCTGATGCACGCCACGCCGGAGGAGATCTGCGTCAAGGTCCGTGAGACGGCCCGCGGCGTCAACATCTCGACGGTCTACCGCACGCTGGAGCTGCTCGAAGAGCTCGGCCTGGTCACCCACACCCATCTCGGCCACGGGGCGCCGACCTACCACCTGGCCGCCGAGGCCGACCACGTGCACCTGGTGTGCCGGGGTTGCGACGAGGTGATCGAGGTGCGTCCCGAGATGGCCGACGGGCTGGTCAAGGGCCTGGACGAAGAGCTGGGGTTCGTCGCCGACGTGCACCACCTGACCGTCTTCGGACGCTGCCGCAACTGCCGATAGCCTGGAGGGCATGCGTAGCCCTCTGCTCGACCTTCCCGGGGCCGTCGCCGCCGACGCGCCGGACTCCGACGTAGCCGCCCACTACGGCGACCTGTTCGCCGAGCAGCGCGCGCTGGCCAAGGGCGAGGCGGTCGTCGACCGCAGCAACCGCGAGGTGATCCGTGTCTCGGGCGCCGACCGGCTGAAATGGCTCAACGACCTGACCTCGCAGAAACTCGACGCGCTGACCCCCGGTGAGTGGACCCAGACGCTCGACCTCGACCTGCAGGGCCGCGTCCAACACCACCTGACGCTGGTCGACGACGGCGAGAGCGTGCTGGCCCACGTCGAGCCGGGCACCGCCCAGAGCCTGATCGACTATCTCGACCGGATGCGGTTCATGTTGCGCGTGGAGGTGTCGCGGGTCGACGACCTGGCCGTGCTGTCCACGGCCGGCGAGGACTTCCTGGTGCCGCGGGCCGAGCTGCACGAGCACCTGGGCCGGCCGGTGGCCGGGTTGTGGGCCTATGAGGCGCTCCGGATCGAGGCGGGCCGGCCGCGGCTGGGGTTCGAGACCGACCACAAGACCATCCCCCACGAGGTGGGCTGGGTCGGCGCGGCCGTCCACCTGACCAAGGGCTGCTACCGCGGCCAGGAGACCGTGGCACGCGTGCACAACCTGGGGCATCCGCCGCGCCGCCTGGTCTTCCTCCACCTCGACGGCAGCGTCGACACGCTGCCCCCGCACGGCGCCCCGGTGATCTTCGAGAGCCAGGAGATCGGCGTGGTCGGCACGGCGGCGCGCCACCACGAGCTGGGCCCGATCGCGCTGGCCGTGGTCAAACGCTCCGTGCCGGTGGACGCGTCGCTGCTGGCCGGTGGGGTGGCCGCCACACAGGAGGTCATCGTGCCACCTGACGCGGGCCGCAACGTCACCATCGACCCCTCGCTGCGCCGCCGGATCCGCTGAAACCCCGGCCTCAGCGGGCCCGGCGGTCGGGCGGCCCGACGTCTCAGACCTCCAGCACGAGCGTGATCGGGCCGTCGTTGACGAGCGACACCTTCATGTCGGCGCCGAAGACCCCTGTCTCCACGTGGGCACCCAGCGCGCGCAGCTCGGCAACGACGGCCTCCACCAGCGGCTCGGCGACCGGCCCTGGAGCCGCGGCCTGCCAGGTGGGCCGCCGGCCCTTGCGCGCGTCGCCGTAGAGCGTGAACTGGCTGATCACCAGGAGCGGCGCCGACACGTCGGAGCAGGACTTCTCGCCGTGCAGGATGCGCAGGCCCCACAGCTTGGCGGCGAGTCTGGCCGCCTCGGCGCGCGTGTCGGTGTGGGTGACGCCCACCAGGACGAGCAGGCCCGGCTCGGCGACCGCCCCCACCGTCCGCCCGTCGACCTCGACCGATGCCGAACTCACTCGTTGCACGACTGCTCGCATGGACATCCATTCTGGACCAGGAAGAACCGTCCGTAGACTCGTCCCGAAAGGGGTCGCGACATGTCGGTGGTTGTGGAAGTCGTTCGGTCGGGGTTCGTGGAGTCCACGCACCAGGCGCGCATGCTGACCGTGGACGCCGAAGGGCGCCTGGTCGAGACCCGCGGCGCGGTGCATGTTCCCGCCTCGCCGCGCTCGTCGTTGAAGCCGCTGCAGGTGCTCGGCATGCTCCGCGCCGGCCTGCGGCTGGAAGACGAGCTTCTCGCGCTGGCCTGCGCCTCCCACTCGGGCGAGCCGTTCCACGTCGACGGCGTCATGAAGATCCTCGCCGGGACGGGGCTGGAGGAGACGGCCCTGCGCTGCCCCGAGGACCATCCGTTCGACAGGACGGTGACCGAGCGGAGCCGCGCCCACATGAACTGCTCGGGCAAGCACGCCGCCATGCTGGCCACCTGCGTGGCGAACGGCTGGCCGACGGAGACCTACCTGGAGCCCCGGCATCCGCTGCAGCGCGCGATCCGCGAGACGGTCGAGGAGCTGACCGGGGAGCGGATCGCGGCCACCGGCGTGGACGGGTGCGGGGCGCCGCTGCACTTCGTGTCGATGCTCGGGGTGACCAAGGCGTTCCGTGCGTACGCGTTGTCGTCGCCCGACTCGTACGAACGCAAGATCTTCGACGCGATGCGCGCCCACCCCGAGTGGACCTCCGGCACCGGCCGCCCGGAGGCCACGCTCATGCGGGCGCTGCCCGGGCTCATGGTGAAGGCGGGGGCGGAGGCGTTCGACGCGTTCGTGTTCGAGGACGGGCGGGCGGGCACCGTCAAGGTCGAGGACGGTTCGCAGCGCGCCCGCGTCGCCGTCACCGTGGCGGCGCTGCGCTCGCTCGGCCTAGACGCGCCCGGACTGGCCGAGCTGGGCGCGCCGGCTGTGCTCGGCGGCGGACGCCCGGCCGGAGAGCTGCGGGTCCGCCTGCGCTAGAGCGTGCGGGGCCGCCTGCGCTGGAGCGTGCGGGGCCTGCTACGGCGCCGGAGCGTGCGCGGTGCGCCCGCGTCAGAGCGTGCGGAACTGGCGGCTGGCGGAGATGGCGCCGGAGGTCGTCGTGGTGAACGTGCGCATCGAGCCGGCGAACTTGGACAGGTCCCACTCGGCGGGGCCGTGATACCAGTAGAGGTTGTCCGACTGGTGGCCGTTGCCGGTGACCGAGGCCACCACGCGCGACCAGTGCTCCACCCCGTCGAAGATCACGGCGTAGGGGAGGTAGCGGGAGAACAGCTCCACCCTGTGCTGCTCGGGCACGTCGCCCAGCTCGCCCGAGAAGAGATATTCACGAAAGCCCATGGTGTGCGCCAGGGCCGCCGAGCCCTTGGCGGTCTTGGCCGGCATGTACTGTCCGCCCACGGCCAGCGCGCCGCCGGCGATGATCAGCGCCAGGCCGAGCAGCCCGTACGTCGTGAACCAGGCCAGCGCCACCGTGGCCAGCAGGCCGACGCCGATGAGCACCACGCCGAGGGTCGTCCACCTGGTGCGCTCGGTGTCGGGGCGGCGGGCGAACCAGCCCTGCTCGACCACATCCGCGTAGAGCGCGTCGCGCACCTCGCCCAGGTGGCTGGTGAACGAGCCGGACAGCTGGGACAGCAGCACCGCGTCACGGCCGTCGAAGATGGCGTCGTAGAGCGCCCGCTCGTACGGCAGGAGCGCGTTGACGGGCGCGTTGGGCAGCCTGACGAGCAGCCAGTCGGGCGCGTCGTACGTCTGGCGGGGCTGCTCGTCGATGCGCAGGTAGCCGCGCACCGCCAGGTCCACGATCGTGGCCGTCACGTCGACCACGTCGGCCTGCTCGTCGACGAGCGTGCCGATCTGGCCGGGACGCACCCCGTCCGGCGGGGTGAAGTGCCCGTTCTGCACCGGATTTACCGAGTCCTTCTCATGGTCGGCGACCCTGGCATCCCTGCCCCGGGTCCAGTACAGCAGGCCGAACCCGCCGAGCAGCAGGACCAGCAGGGCGGCCAGGGCGCCGCCGGTGACGAGGTCGAGGGTGAACGCGGAGGCCAGCGAGAACCGTTTCTCCAGGATGGGGACCCCGCTGCTGGAGCCCTTCGGGTATCCGACGACCACGGTCAGCGCGTCGCCCGGCCCGATGTTCTCCTGCTCGAAGTCCGCCTGGGTGGCCGTGTGGTTCATGGACGCCGAGGTGCAGCCGATCGCCGAGGTCAGCTCGCCGGCGAAACAGGACAGGTTCTGCACCTGGCTGGGGCCGTTCACCTTGACCGTCGCCTTGGTGACCTGCTGGTTCCAGCCGTTCACCGCGAACCAGCGCAGCTCCTCGACGTTGCCGGACGGCGTCACCGCGCCCTTGACGTCGTACTCGACCGTCCCGCCCGTCACGGTGAGCACGCCGTCGGCGAAGGTGCCGCCTTTGACGTTGGAGATCTGGTAGAGCCGGTCGTTGTTGTCGTCGTACCGGGTCCTGGTGATGAACGTGCGCTTGAGCCCCCCCGATGCCCCCGTGATCTTCTCGACCACGTGCAGGGTGCCGTCCTTGCCGAGGGTCATCGTCACCTCGTCCGTGATCCCGGCCTCCGCCGCCATGGCGGGGGCTGCGGTCAACGTCAGAGCGGTGGCCGCGAGGGCTGCCATCGTGAGCCTGATACCCGTCATGGCGGCAAATCGTATCGGTTCGGACCTGTTAGTCCAGCGTGATGCTGGTAGCCGCTCGCTGAACGCCCTCCGGCCCGGCGCCCTGGCCGTGGAGAACGGCTGAGTGGAGATCGGTCAGCTGGAGATCTGGATGCGCAGGCGGCGGAAGCCGCGGCCCTTGCTCTCGATCTTGGCGACCTTGATGTGGCCGATCTGCTTGGTGGAGGCCACGTGGGTGCCGCCGTCGGCCTGGGTGTCGAGGCCGACGATGTCGACGACCCGCACGTCCTGCACGGTCTCGGGCACCAGGTTGGTGGCCGTGCGGATGATGTCGGGGATGGCGAACGCCTCGGCGCGGGGCAGCACGCGCACGTCGATGCGCCGGTCGGCGACGATCTCGGCGTTGCAGGCGTCTTCGACGGCCTCCTTGAACCCCGGAGGCACCTCGGGCAGGTTGAAGTCCATCCGGGCGGTCAGCTCGTCCATGTTGCCGCCGGTGACGAGGCAGCCGTAGTCACGGAACACCACCCCGCACAACACGTGCAGCCCCGAGTGGGTGCGCATGAGGGCCGAGCGGCGCTCGTCGGCGACCGCCGCCTTGACCACCGTGCCGGCCGGCGGGACGGGGTCGCCCTCCGCCGGGGTCAGGTGGAGGTCGTCGCCCTTGCGCGCCCCGACGATGCGGGTCTCCACCCCCTGCCAGAGCAGAACTCCGTGATCCGCCGGCTGGCCGCCGCCACCCGGATAGAATGCCGACCTGCTCAGCACGATCCCCTCGGGCGACGACTCCAGCACCACGGCTTCGAAGTCGCGAAGATCCTGGTCTGACAGTTCGAGCCGTTGCGTCCGCCCGTGGAGGTCGTAGGTCATATCGGCAGCTTAGCCCTCAGAGGTGGTCATGCGCGGCCTGACGCATCGTTCCCGAGTCGCACGGGTCGTCGCGCTGGCGGGCCTCGGCACGGCGTTCCTGAGCGGGTGCAACGCGGGCGCGGAGGCCACCCCGCCGCTCGTGCCCGCCACGCCCGTCGTGAGGCCGGCTACGCCGGTCGTGATGTTCGTGGGTGACAGCTTCACCGTCGGGTCGGGCCCGGTGCCGCGCTGGGAGACGTATGCGGCGGAGACCGCGCGCCTGCTGGGCTGGCAGCCGGTCATCGCGGGCGCGGGCGGCACGGGCTATCTCAGCAAGGGGCGGGTGGGGCGTGCGTTCCAGCGTTCGTTCGAGGTGGAGCTGTCGTGGCGGCCGCCCCCCGACGTGCTGGTCATCTCGGGCGGCCACAACGACCGGCGCTGGGACCCGGCCCGCGTGGGGCGGGCCGCCGAGCGGCTGCTCGACGTCGTGCGCGGGCACTGGCCGGACACCAGGATCGTCATGGTCGGCCCCATCTGGCTGCTCGGCGCGCCCGCGAAGGCGTACGCCGTGCGCGACGCCCTGGCGGAGGTGGCCAGGCGTGAGGACGTGGCCTTCCTCGACCCGATGGCCACGCGCTGGCCGCCGGATGCGGTGCTGCCCGACGGCGTGCATCCCACGGCCGCCGGGCACGAGCGCATCGCCGCGTGGCTGGCGGCCCAGCTGGCCTGACTGCCGGTCGGCCTGACTACCAGGGGCCGTAGGGACCGCCGCCGCCGCGCCCGCCTCCCATCCCCTTGACGGCCGGCTTCACGTCGACGATGTAGATGGTGGCCGCGATCACGGCCGCGATCGAGAAGATGCCGATGCCGATGCCGATGAACTGGGCGTCGCCGACGATCAGGAACGCGTTGAAGTAGCTCCACGCGCCTCCGGCGGAGAACAGCGTCGCCAGCACGAGGATCAGCAGCCAGAGGTTCTTCTTCAGTTTGCCCGCCGAGACGAACGCGTTCGTCGGGACGCGCAGCGCGTGCACGAGCGCGTAGACCGACATGCCGAAGATGACGGCGGCGAGCACCAGGAAGAGGAGGTTGAACACACCGTTGATCAGATTCATATTCGTTGGCTCCGCCTATACGCCGCGAGGAAATCGGCTTCAGCCTAATAGGCGCCCCCTGTGTGCGGGCACCCCGAAAGGGGGAATGGCCCGCCTCGCCATGGAGGCGGGCCTTTTCGTTAGGTCAGGACTTGGCCTTGGTGGTGCGGGTCTTCCTGGCCGGCTGGACGGGCTCGGCGGCGGCCGGCTCGGCGGCCTCCGACACCTCTTCGAGCTCGAGTGCGGCTTCGCCGGACGTCTTGCTGACGACCTTGCGGCCACGCGTGGCGAAGTCGTCGTAGACCTCGGTGGCCTTGTGCGTCAGCTGGTCGGCGTAGTCGCGCGCCTTCTCGGGGAGCTCTCTGGCCAGGCCCTCGGCCTTGCCGGCGACCTCGCGGGCCCTGACCGGGAGGTCCTGGGTGAACTCGCGGGCCCTGACCGGGATGTCCTGGGTGAACTCGAAGCGGCGCGACTGCAGCTTCTGCAGCTGCTCGGGCAGCTCGCGCAGCTTCTCGACGGCGTAGTCGCCGACACCCGCGACGGCGTAGAACGGCTTGGACTCGGTCAGCTTCTTGACCTCGGTGGCGAGCGTCATGGGTTAACCTTCCTTGGTTTCCTGGGTGACGTTGCCGTTGCCGGAGGGCGCCGCGTAGGGCTCAAGAGCGGCGAGAAACTCCTCGGGCAGCGGGTCGTCGTCCGTTTCCGGGTCGCGCCGGGGATGAGCATTCTGGGAGGTCTGCTCGTCCTCGGCGGGCGTCTCCTTGCGGAACGACTCGTAGATATCGATCAGCACTTGGCGTTGCCGTTCGGTGAGAAGCGGGTCGGCCCTGATCGCGGTGATCACGTCGCTCGGCGCCTCGCGGTCCTCGATGAGGCCCGCCTGCACGTAGAGCGCCTGCGAGGAGATGCGCAGACCCTTGGCGATCTGGTTGAGAATCTCCGCGCTCGGCTTACGCAACCCGCGCTCGATCTGGCTGAGATAGGGGTTGGAGACCCCCGCCGCCTCGGCCAGCTGGCGAAGCGAGATCTTCGCCTGCTGCCGCTGCTCGCGGATGTACTCGCCGATCGAGCCGACCTTGGGTAGTGCCATACCTGTATTCTGCCTCGCGATGCTTGCAATTGCAAACGCGGTGATTAACTCCAGCAAGCACTACAGCTGGAAGACCCACAGGAACGGCGTGGCGGTGAGCAAAGTCACAGAGAGCGCGATGAACCCGTAGCGGGCCGGCGTGGCCAGCTCGGGGCCCGGCTTGATCAGGCGATCGACCCTCGCCATGACGTGCTGGGCGTGCACGCCGAGCATGCCCTGCGGCGTCGGCATGGCGCCCGCCGTGCCGAACCTGAGCAGCGCCGTCGCCAGTCTGCGCGGCGAGCAGTAGCGGCGGGCCCGGTCGTCGGCGGCCATCTCGATGAGCAGCTCCACCTGCGACTGCGCGTCGGCCACCACCTTCGACCAGGGCAGCGCCCTGCGCAGCGCTGCGAACGGCAGCAGCACCAGGTCGTGCCGCTCGCGCACGTGCGCCGACTCGTGCGCCAGCACGGCCGCCAGCTCGTCCTGCGACAGCAGCTTGAGCGCGCCCTCGCTGACCACGACCTGCGAACGCAGCCCCGGCACGCAGTAGGCGGCGGCGCTCGGATGGTCGAGCACCCGCACGCCGGGCACGCCGGGGTCGTCGCGGGAGATCAGCGCCAGCAGCATGCGGTGGCGCCGGCGGGCCCGCAGCGCCTGCACGCCCGCCGTGATGAGCACGACCACCAGCACGGCCAGCGCGGTGAGGCCCGCGATCAGGGCGAGCACGTGCAGCGGGTCCCACGCCTGCGACGGCGTCTCGCCCCGCCCGAACGCGATCAGCCCCTGCAACACCCCCGTGCCGTAGGGCTGGACGGCGTAGGCGAGCATGGCGCCGGTCGTCGCCAGCCCCCACGCCACACCGAGGGACTGCCAGACGATGACGGCCAGCCGGGGGGCCCGGGAGGTCCAGCGGGCCGTGGTGAAACGCCAGGCGCCGACCGCGCACGCCGTGGCGAGCGCCGCCAGCACCGCCGCCGTGATCACTCTTCCTCCAGCTCCGTGAGGACTCTGCGCAGAAGCTCCGCCTCCGTGCCCGACACGGCCTGGGCGAAGCGGGTCAGGGCGGCCGATCGGTCACCCGTCATATCCAACGCTTCCAGCATAAGCTCAGCGATGTACGCGTCGCGGCTTTCCGCCGGCTGATATCTCCACGCGCGGCCGTCACGGGTGCGCTCGAGGAAGCCCTTACGGGTGAGCCGGTCGAGCACCGTCATCACCGTCGTGGGGGCGAGATCGCGGTCGGCAATGAGCCTGCCGACCTCGCGGGCGGTCAGTGCACTGCTCTGCGCCCAGAGGATGTCCATGATGCTGCGCTCAAGCTCGCCAAGACCCTTCACGCTCTTCAGACTAGCTCTACAACCTGTCGAGCTGGCATTCGGGGCTGCGGGATCTTCCTGGCGCGTCCGCCGGGCGACGGTACGTCAGCCGCGGGGGGCGTACATGATCACCGCCACGCCCAGCAGGCATATCAGCGCGCCGGCGACGTCCCAGCGGTCGGGCCTGAACCCGTCGACGACCATGCCCCAGCCCAGCGAGCCCGCCACGAAGACCCCGCCGTAGGCGGCGAGGACCCTGCCGAAGTCCGCGTTCGGCTGCAGCGTGGCCACGAAGCCGTACAGGCCGAGCGCGACGATCCCGGCGCCGATCCAGACGGCGCCGCGCTGCTCGCGTACCCCCTGCCAGATCAGCCACGCGCCGCCGATCTCGGCGAGCGCGGCCAGCATGAACAGCAGCACGGACTTGACGAGGGTCATACCCGCCGAGGTTAGCCAGCCCGGCGGGTGAGATTGGCGGCTTCCGCCCATCGCTGGCACCCTCGGGAGGATGGAGATCACGCTGGTCCTCGGCGACATCACCGAGCAGGAGGTCGACGCCGTGGTGAACGCCGCCAACTCCTCCCTCATGGGCGGCGGGGGCGTCGACGGCGCGATCCACCGCCGCGGCGGGCCGGAGATCCTGGACGAGTGCAGGCGGCTGCGCGCCTCCCGCTACGGCAAGGGCCTGCCGACCGGACAGGCGGTCGCGACGACCGCGGGCCGGCTGCCCGCCCGGTGGGTGATCCACACCGTCGGGCCGGTCCATTCCCGGTCGCAGGACCGGTCCGAGCTGCTGGCCTCCTGCTACCGCGAGTCGCTGCGGGTGGCCGACTCGCTCGGGGCGCGCTCGGTGGCCTTTCCCGCGATCTCGACCGGCATCTACGGCTGGCCCATGGACGACGCCGCGCGGATCGCCCTGGAGACGGTGCGGCAGGCGGAGACGTCCGTGCCTGACGTGCGGTTCGTGTTGTTCGACGACAGGGCCTACGCCGCGTTCGCGTCCCTGCTCTGAACCTCTAGCAGCCTCTAGCGGGGATCGACCGCAGACCACGGCAGCGTCAGCTCGCCGAGCCGCCACCGCGCGGGCCCGCCGAGCGGCGGCCGCAGGGGCACCGGCCACGGCCCGGCCCCGTCCATCGACAGGAGGCGCACCGCGGCCAGCCACCGCTGCCGCCGCCCATGGGCGCCGTACGGCGCGCTCACCGCCCACGCGTGGTCGAAGTCCCGCAGGAACGCATGGATCCGCTCGCCCGGCACGTTCCGGTGGATGAGGGTCTTGGGCAGCCGGTCGGCCAGATCGGACGGCTGTTCGAAGGCGTCGAACCGGGCGGAGAAGGTGATCGTCCCCGGCCCTTCCTTGGACATCCCGGCCCAGACCGCGCGCCGCCCGTTCTCCGACGACGTGCCCTCCACCAGGACGCCGCCGGGAGCCAGCCCGTCGCGGAGCACGTCCCAGTACCGCCAGGCCTCGGCCTCTTCGTACTGCCTGAGGACGTTGAACGCCCGCACCAGCGTCGGCGGGCGCGACACGGGCAGCTCGAAGCCGCCCAGCCGGAACGTCAGCCCCTCCCGCTCGTACGGCTTCGCCACCGCCACCCGCGCCGGGTCGATCTCGATGCCCACCACCTCGACCCGCGGCACCACCTGGCGTAACCGCGTGAACAACTCCAGCGTCGTGGCAGGGGAGGCGCCGTAGCCGAGGTCGACCACCAGCGGCCGGCGCGCGGCCCGCAGCAGCCCGCCGTGCACGGCCGCGACCCAGCGGTCGGAGCGCCGCAGCCGGTTGTCCCCGGTCGTCCCCCTCGTGATCGCCCCGACCGGCCTGCGGGCGGCGGACCTGCCCATCAGGCGGCCGCCGCGCGGGCGGCCTCACCCACCGACGCGGTGGATCTTGTGCTGCGCCGCCTGGGCGCGGGGGCGGATGACCATGCGGTCGATGTTCACGTGGGCGGGGCGCGTCACGGTCCAGGCGATCGCGTCGGCCACGTCATCGGAGGTCAGCGGGTCGGGCACGCCTTCGTACACGCGGGCCGCGGCCGCCTCGTCGCCGCGGAACCTGGTGGCCGCGAACCCCTCGCTCCGCACCATGCCCGGCGCGATCTCGACGATCCGCACCGGCTGCCCGACCAGTTCCAGGCGGAGCGTCTCGACCATCGACGTCTGCGCGTGCTTGGCCGCGCAGTAGCCGCCCCCGCCCTCGTACGACACCAAGCCCGCCGTCGAGGTCAGCATGACCAGCACGCCGTCCCCCGACTCGATCAGCCGGGGCAGCAGCGCCTGGGTCATGCGCAGGGAGCCGAGCACGTTCGTGTCGTACATCCGCTGCCAGTCGTCCAGCAGGGCCCCCGCCACCGGTTCGAGGCCGAGCGCGCCGCCGGCGTTGCTGACCAGCACGTCGCAGCGGTCGAGCGCGCCCGCCAGCGCGTCGACCGACTCCTGGGAGGTCACGTCGAGCGTCACCGGCGTGATCGAGGGGATCTCGGCGGCCAGCTTGTCCAGCCGGTCGCGGCGCCTGGCGCCCGCCACCACCTCGTAGCCCTCGCCGGCGAGCCGGCGCGCGGTCGCCTCCCCGATCCCGCTGCTGGCGCCCGTCACCACGGCTGTTCTCCGCATGCCCCTCATCCTGCCAGCCCCGCTGATCCGCGCCGGCGGGCAGGTCCGCCGGCGTTGTACCCCGACTGTGACTAAGTGTCGGGAATGTCGCAAAAATTTGCTGGGTTGTCATTGGTTCGGAGGTGGTGTCGAGTGAGGCGACGACGGGTCCACCGGGTCGCGACCATCAGCATGCACACGTCGCCGCTGGACCAGCCCGGCACGGGCGACGCCGGCGGCATGAACGTGTACATCGTCGAATCCGCCAAACGGCTGGCCAAGGCCGGCGTGGAGGTGGAGATCTTCACCCGCGCCACCGCCCGCGACCTGCCGCCCGTGGCCGAGCTCGCCCCAGGCGTCCTCGTCCGTCACCTCACCGCGGGCCCGTACGAGGAGATGGACAGGAGCGACCTGCCCGGCCAGCTCTGCGCGTTCCTGTCGGAGGTGCTGCGCACCGAGGCCATGTACGACCCGGGCCGCTACGACGTCATCCACTCCCACTACTGGCTGTCCGGCCAGGTCGGCTGGCTGGCCAAGGAACGCTGGGGCGTGCCCCTCGTACACACCATGCACACCATGGCCAAGGTCAAGAACCTGCTGCTCGCCCAGGGCGACAAACCGGAACCCCAGGCCAGGGTGGTGGGCGAGGAACAGGTCGTGGAGATCGCCGACCGCCTGGTGGCCAACACCGCCGACGAGGCGCGCGAGCTCATGGACCTGTACGGCGCCCCCGAGCAGCGCGTCGCCGTCGTGAACCCCGGCGTCAACCTCACCGTCTTCCGTCCCGCCTCGCAGGGCGCCGCCCGCCGCCGGCTGGGGCTGCCGCAGGCCGCGCACGTGCTGCTGTTCGTCGGCAGGATCCAGCCGCTCAAGGCGCCCGACGTCCTGCTGCGCGCGGCCTCCAGGATGCTCATCGACGACCCGTCGCTACGTGACCGCCTGGTGGTCGCCTGCGTGGGCGGCCCTTCCGGCAACGGCCTGGCCCGGCCGTCCGTCCTCACCGAGCTGGCGGCCGAGCTGGGCATCTCCGACGTCGTACGCCTCGTGCCGCCCGTCGCGCAGGAAGAGCTGGCCGACTGGTACCGGGCCGCGTCCGTGACGGTGGTGCCCTCCTACAGCGAGTCGTTCGGCCTCGTCGCCCTGGAGTCCCAGGCCTGCGGCACGCCCGTGGCCGCCGCCGCCGTTGGAGGGCTGCGTACCGCCGTGCGCCACGACGTCTCCGGCGTGCTCGTGAACGGCCACGACCCGGCCGACTGGGCGGGGGCGCTGCGCCGCTTCGTCACCGCGCCGCGCCGCCGCGACGAGCTCTCGCGGGGCGCCCGCGCCCACGCCGCCGCCTTCGGCTGGCAGGCCACCGCCTCACGGCTCATGGAGGTGTACGCGGCCGCCGTGGCGAATCTGCACAAGACGCCCGTGGCCGTGAACCTCTAGCACCCGTACATTGTTCTGGCCCGCCTATGCTGGGCAGCATGCGCGATGTCGTCGAAGCCGCGCTCAAGGCCGCGGACGTCACCTACGACGAGCCGCGGCCCGGAGCGTTCCTGGTCAGACTGCCCGGGCAGCACAAGCTCGCCACCATGACCTGGCTGATCGTCGGGGAGACGGTGCTGCACGTCGAGGCGTTCTTCTGCCGCAGGCCCGACGAGAACCACGCCGAGTTCTACCGCTGGCTGCTCGGCAAGAACGGCACGATGTACGGAGTGCACTTCTCTCTCGACCCCGTCGGCGACGTCCACCTCGTCGGACGCGTCCCTCTGGCCGCCGTCGACGAGGACGAGATCGACCGGCTGCTGGGCTGCGTGCTGACCTACGCGGACGACTGGTTCGACCGGGCGCTCGAACTGGGCTTCGCCTCGTCGATCAGACGCGAGTGGGAGTGGCGGGCCAAGCGCGGCGAGTCGCTGGCCAACCTGCAGGCGTTCGCCCGCTTCGCCGACCCGGCCAGGTCGGAGCGCCCCTAGGATTGGGCGTATGGCGACTTTGGTGCTGCTACGGCACGGCGAGAGTGACTGGAACGCGAAGGGCCTGTTCACCGGCTGGGTGGACGTGAGCCTGTCGGCCAAGGGCGAAGACGAGGCACGCCGGGGCGGCAAACTCCTCCAGGAAGCCGGGCTCCGCCCGGACGTCGTCCACACCAGCCTGCTGACCAGGGCCATCCAGACGGCCCAGCTGGCGCTGGGAGCGGCCGACCTGCTCTGGCTCCCGGTCAAGCGCAGCTGGCGGCTGAACGAACGCCACTACGGCGCCCTGCAGGGCAAGAACAAGGCGCAGACCAGAGAGGAGTTCGGCGAGGAGCAGTTCATGCTCTGGCGCCGCTCCTACGACACGCCCCCGCCGCCGATCGCCGACGGCGACGAGTTCTCCCAGGCCGGCGACCCGCGCTACGCCTTGCTCCCTTCAGAGCTCATGCCCCGCACCGAGTGCCTGAAGGACGTCGTCGACCGCATGCTCCCCTACTGGTACGACGCGATCGTCCCCGACCTCGCAGCCGGCCGCACGGTCCTGGTGGCGGCCCACGGCAACTCCCTGCGGGCCCTGGTCAAGCACCTCGACGGCGTCGGCGACGAGGAGATCGCCGGCCTCAACATCCCGACGGGCATCCCGCTGGTGTACGACCTCGACGCCGACTACAACCCGGCGGTGCGGGGCGGCCGCTACCTCGACCCTGAGGCGGCCGAGGCGGCCATCGAAGCCGTCGCCAACCAGGGCCGCTGACTTCCCCGTGACCGGCCGAGGGCGGCAGCGCTCCAGGTGCCGCCGCCCGACGCCCCCCGACGCCGCCGTGGCGGCCTAGCTCGGCCGCGACCCGGTCACGAGGTAGACGACATCTCCCGCCACCCTGACGGCATGGTCCGCGTACCTCTCGTAATAGCGCCCGATCAACGTGATGTCGATCGCCGGCTCGACCCCGTGCTGCCAGTCCTTGGCCAGGATGTTCCTGAACAACCGACGGTGCAGCCGGTCCATCGCGTCGTCGTCCTGCTCCAGCTCCAGCGCCGAGTCCACGTCCCTGGACGCCACGCAGCTGCCGGCCTTGGTGACGAGGTTCTCCGCGATCTGCCCCATCTCCACGATCGTCGAGCGGGTCTCCGCGGGGATCGCCGAGTCGGGGTGGCGGAGGCGGGCGACCTTGGCGACGTGGACGGCGAGGTCGCCCATCCGCTCCAGGTCGGTGCCCATGCGCAGCGCCGTGATGACCATTCGCAGGTCCACCGCGACCGGCTGCTGCCTGGCCATCAGCTCGAAGATCGACGACTCGACGTCGGCGAACGTCGCGTTCACTTCCTCGTCGCGGGAGATCACGCTCTCCGCGAGCGCGAGGTCGGCGTCGAGTAGTGCCGTGGTGGCACGGGAGATGGCCGAGCGGACGAGCCTGGTCATTTCGACCAGCTTGTCGGTCAGCAAATCGAGTTCTTCATGGTACGCGTCGCGCATGCCGTCACCGTACGGGGCCGACGATGAACGAACTCCAACGCTCAGATGAACTTTCCAGGAAAGGCATGTTCATCCCCTGATGAGAGGGTCTGTCCTGCAGAAAAGGCGACCTACCATCGGAGACATGAGTGAGATGGCCATGAGCTTCGCGGCCCTGGCCGGGTTCGTCGTGGGCGCCCTGGCGGTTCTGTTCTACCGCAACCAGATCGAGGCTCCGAGCCGCACGGCCGTGAACGACGGCGTGGAGACGGGTGCGGCGCTGCCGCAGGGGGTGGCCTCCGTGCTCGCCGTCCTGCCGTCGTCCGCCGTGGTGCTCGACGCGCACGACCGCGTGCTGCGCGCGAGCTCGGCGGCGCGGGCGTTCGGGCTGGTCAAGGGCGAGCGGCTGATGGCCGCCGAGCTGCTCGCGCTGGCCAGGCAGGTGCGCCGCGACGGCGAGATCCGCGAGAGCGAGATCGACGTCGCGGGACACAAGTTCGGTCAGGAGACCACGAGCTTCGCCGTCCGCGTGGCGCCGCTCGGCTCCCATGGTCAGGTGCTGGTGCTGGCCGAGGACCAGACGGAGCGGCGCAGGGTCGAGGCCGTGCGCCGCGACTTCGTCGCCAACGTCAGCCACGAGCTGAAGACCCCGGTGGGAGCGCTGAGCCTGCTCGCCGAGACCATCCAGGACGCGGCCGACGACCCCGAGGCGGTCACCCGCTTCGCCGGGCGCATGCAGCTGGAGACCGCCCGGCTCAACTACCTCGTCCAGGACCTGATCACGCTCAGCCGGATCCAGGGCGCCGAACCCATCCCCACCCCCGGCCAGGTCTCGATCGACGAGGCCGTCAACGACGCCGTCGACCACTGCAACACCAGGGCCGCGGCCAAGGACATCGCGCTCGTCACCGGCGGCACCTCGGGCCTGCGCATCTGGGGCGACGACGAGCTGCTCGTCACCGCGCTGCGCAACCTGATCGACAACGCCGTCGCCTACAGTCCCGAGCACACGAGGGTCGTCGTCAGCGTGCGGCCCGCGGGCGACTCCGTCGAGATCAGCGTGAGCGACCAGGGCATCGGCATCCCGGAGGAGGCCCTGGAACGCATCTTCGAGCGGTTCTTCCGCGTCGACGCGGCCAGGTCGCGCGCGACCGGCGGCACCGGCCTCGGCCTCGCCATCGTCAAGCACGTCGCCGCCGCGCACGCGGGCGAGGTGTCCGTCTGGAGCAAGGAAGGGTCCGGCTCCACCTTCACGCTCCGCCTGCCCGCGTTCGGCGGCACGGCGGTGGCAGTACCACCCTCGATTCCCCTGGAGGCCGCCAAATGACTCGAGTGCTCGTCGTGGAGGACGAGGAGTCCTTCTCCGACGCCCTGTCCTACATGCTCCGCAAGGAGGGCTTCGAGGTGTCGGTCGCGGCGACCGGGCCCGAGGCGCTCGACACCTTCGACCGCAACGGCGCCGATCTGGTGCTGCTCGACCTGATGCTGCCGGGACTGCCCGGCACGGAGGTGTGCCGTTCGCTCCGCCAGCGCTCCAAGGTCCCGGTGATCATGCTGACCGCCAAGGACAGCGAGATCGACAAGGTCGTCGGTCTCGAACTGGGCGCCGACGACTACGTCACCAAGCCGTTCTCCTCCCGCGAGCTCGTGGCCCGCATCCGCGCGGTCCTGCGCCGCCAGGGAGACGTCATCGAGGAGCTGGAGACGGCCGTGCTGGCCGTCGGCCCCGTGCGCATGGACGTCGACCGGCACGTCGTCGCCGTGCGCGGTGAGCAGGTGCAGCTGCCGCTGAAGGAGTTCGAGCTGCTGGAGGTGCTGCTGCGCAACGCAGGGCGCGTCCTGACCAGGGGCCAGCTCATCGACCGGGTCTGGGGCGCCGACTACGTGGGCGACACCAAGACCCTCGACGTCCACGTCAAGCGCCTGCGCGCCAAGATCGAGTCCGACCCGTCCAACCCGCGCTGCATCCTGACCGTGCGCGGCCTGGGCTACAAGTTCGACGCCGTCGAAAGCTGAAAACCCCTGTTCCGGCACGGTTCGCGTGCCGGGACAGGGGTTTTCGCCTGCTCAGTGAGCCTCCTCCCCGTGGGCGTCCTCCGCGGTGGCGGAGGGCGTCGGGGTCGGCGTGGGGG
>NZ_SMKP01000018.1:0-87140 GCF_004349015.1 Nonomuraea diastatica | reverse complement strand
GCCCTGCCCCCCGCAGCGCCGCCCGCCCTGCCGCCTGCGGTGTCGCGGCCGGAGCCCGAGATGCCCGCCACGTCCTCGATGCGCGGGGGCCTGAGATGCCCAGGAGGCATGGCGTCGGTGACGGCGGAGACGGGGATCGACCGGACCGTGGGCCAGACTTCTCGCGCGGCTTCAGACATACCGTCACGGAGTACCCGGAAGCGGGCCGACTTATCATCCCGGCCCGCCGCGGTTCAGGACAGCTGCACCACCGCGCGGGCCTTGGACAACACCTGCGCCTCGCCCGACCTGGCGACGAGCCCGACGACCACCCGCTTGTCCTCGAGCTTCTCCTCGATCACGCCGCTGACCGTGATCGAGGCGCCCTGGTCGTCATCGGGCACGACCACCATCGACGAGAACCGCACGCCGAAGTCGACCACCGCCCCGGGATCTCCCGCCCAGTCGGTGACGAACCGGCCGGCCTGCGCCATCGTGTACATCCCGTGCGCGATCACGTCGGGCAGCCCAACCATCTTCGCGAACCGCTCGTTCCAGTGGATCTGGTTGAAGTCACCGGAGGCCCCGGCGTACATGACCAGGTTGGAGCGGCGCACGCGGTAGTCGACGGCCTCGAGCTCCTGGCCCACCTCGACCTGGTCGTACTTCACCGTGGCGGTCATCAGGCGGCCCCTCCGCGCTCGACGATCGTGTTGTAGGTGACGCAGACGGGCTCGCCCTCGACGGTCGTCACGTCGCTGCGCACGGTCAGCAGCTCGTTGCTGCCGGCGGTGCGGATGTCGGTAATCGTCGCGGTCGTGACCAGCTCGTCGCCGGCGACGACGGGACGTACGTACTCGAAGCGCTGCTCACCGTGGACGACCATGGCGAAGTTGAGCCCCAGGCCGGGATCGGCGAGTGCCTCGCCGCCGCTTTGCAGGCTGAAGACGATCGGGAACGTCGGCGGCGCGATCACGTCGGGATGGCCGGCGGCCTGCGCGGCCTCTTTGTCGCGGTAGAGGGGGTTGTTGTCGCCGATCGCGGTGGCGAACTCCCTGATCTTCACCCGGCTGACCTCGTAAGGGGCGCTGGGCGGATAGCTCCGGCCCACGAAGTCACGGTTCAAGGCCATCAGTGGCTCCTCGTATGTCTCCAACCGAGCGCTGCTGAGGGCGACGGTAACAGAACAACGTTCGGCTGTCGCGGGAGATGGCCGTGATTTTGCCCGGGGGCGGACACGACGAACCGGCGCCCTGCGAAGGAAGGGGACGCCGGTTGTGCGATGGAGCGTATAAAGGGGGCCGAGGCCCCTGCCCGGTGCGAACCTAGCGGGTTTCGCGGTGCGCGCGGTGGCAGCGGCAGTTAGGGCAGTATTTCTTCAGCTCAAGCCGATCCGGGTCGTTGCGCCGGTTCTTCCGCGTGATGTAGTTGCGGTGCTTGCACTCCTGGCAGGCCAGCGTGATCTTCGGCCTAACGTCGGTGGCAGCCACTTGGGAGTGCCTTTCTACGTTCGGGACATGGACACGCCCGTGCCCAGGCCGTCGACCTGGGATTGGGCAGTAGCGGAGGCCGGACTTGAACCGGCGACACAACGATTATGAGCCGTTTGCTCTGCCTGACTGAGCTACTCCGCCTTTGAGCCGGTTAACGACACCGGCCATCGTAGAGAATACCCGACGCGGCGAGCACATCAGCAACTCGCTCCATCGGGCGGGGTCTCTAGTATGCCTCAGGAACCCCGGCAACCGAAATCCGGAGCGCCCGACATGCTCGGGGACGAACCTCGGATCCACCGCTCGCCAGGTGCCGTGCGACGAGAGGCGCGCGGCCCGGGGCTCCTCCGAGCATCGCTCGGTCAGCGTGGCCATCTCGGCGCGCGGCCTGCACACCGCCCGGTCAGTCCCTCCGGTTCACCCCAGTCCCCTGCCGGGATCGTCACCGCGAACTCCTCTGCCCCGCTCCCCTCCACTACTCCAGCATGACCGTGAAGGGACTCTTTCACATGGCCACGGACAGGCTGGGCACCCGTCATCGGATGCCCAGCGAGTGGCCGTGGGCTATGGCATGGCGACCGCTTTCACCGCCCGGCTCTCCACAGCGCCGCGCTGGTCATCCGCAGTGGACGTCACGCTTGTACACGAAACCCTTTTTCCCCGACCTGCCTTCGACGTGGGCGGATACATCGATGCACTTGTTCTTGGCGGCGACATAGACAGGACCCGCGTACTTCGAGAAGTTCCCCCAGTCGGTGTCGGCCCAGGACGTCTTGTCGGACGATCGAATCCGCACCGCCTTGTAGTCGGCTCGGCCATAGTTCGATCCGGAGCCGTAGGCCAACGCGCAGTTCTTCCCGGTGCCGGCATTCCACCGGACCTCGAGGACGCCGAACTTCTGCCCGTCCTTGCTGATGTTGTAGGTGCCCACGAGCTTGTAGCCGCTTCCACACGGGCCAACGGCGGCCGCGCTAGCAGGAACGGCAATCGTGGAGACGATCCCGGCCGCAAGCACTGCGGCGCTCGCCACGGCCGTGAACTTGGTACGAGCAAGCACGTTCATACCTCACTTGAATACAGGTGTCACAGATAACAATCCGACCGCACGAGGACGTCCAGCCCCTTTGATCCCGGCAACCCGAACGGCCCAGTACGGCACTTCTGACCCACATTGTGAGCATTTTGTCATGAAGGCCGCATCACTCGCCACCGCATCACTCGCAGCGCCCCAGAAACGTCTCACCCGCGAGCGCGGACCTCGCGCTCAGTGGTCAGGCCGCCGTGCCCGCGCCACAGCACCACGCCGGAGTCCTGGCACTTCCCCCTGGTTGGTGGACATGCTGATACTGGATCTTGCTTGATCCGGAGGAAGCGAGAAGACCGCCGATGGCGTTGAAGGACTACTCGGAGGAGTTCATGGCAGCTGGCGTCGACCAGTCCGTCCACGGCGGCCTTGACCGATGGGAACCAGTTGGCCGGGTAACGGCGACTCCGATCAGCAGGCTGGTACTCGGCGACCACGTGGGCGCGGTCGAGGCGTGGGATGCGGGCCGAACGGCCAGCAGGCACGCGCTGTCGCGGATGGCGCGGGTCAGGACCTCGGGTTGTGCTCGCGCGGCACCTGCGCCTACCTGTTTCGCGCCCACGTCCTGCCGGAGCGGGGCCAGTGGCGGCTGGCCGACGTCACCGCAAGCGCGCTCCGTTCCGTGACAGCCGCAAGACGCCGATCGCGCCGTGCGGCGAGGTGGTTGATTGGCGAGTGCGGGACGCGTGACCGTCCAAGGTCATCGCATTTTCGTCGCACTCAAGGCGAAACGCCCGGCCCCGTTATCTGGCGGGTCGGGCGTTATGGCTGGTCAAGATGAGAGCCCCCAAACGGAATCGAACCGTTGACCTTCTCCTTACCATGGAGACGCTCTGCCGACTGAGCTATAGGGGCCTGTCCAGCGCTGCGGACAGGTGTAACCATACACGGCGCTCAGCCCTGATGCGAACTTGTTCCGGCCTCCGCGGGGACCTTCGCGCGGCACCGGGCGGGCAGCTCGATGACCTCGCACAGGTCGGCCAGATCGACGAACCCGGCCACCTCCGCGACCGAGGTGCAGTCGGCGATCACCCATCCGTGCCTGCGCACGCGCAGCACCTGCCGACCGGCCCGGATGGCCGGCAGGATCTCGTAGCCGTCGAGGCCGACCCATCGCCTGTCCATGGCGGCACACATTAGCCGTCGGGTCTCTCAATTTCCGGCGCGCCACACGCGTCACCGGTCTGGAGGATCGTCAGCGGGAGCCCTCGCGCGGCGGACGGTACCGGTAGAAGCCGGCGAAGTCCTCTTTCTCTCCGATGTCGTCGACGCGTACGATCGCCCCGGTCTCGGGCGCGTTCATCATCGTCCCATTGCCCAGATAGATGCCGACATGATGGGTTTTGACGGTCTTTTTGGTGATCTTTCCGAAAAACGCTAGGTCTCCCGGTTTCGGGGACTTCACCCGGCGCATTTTCCGTACCTGCGCGTCGGTGTTGCCCGGCCCCAGCACGTCTTTGCCGTGCGCCAGCGCGTACACCCATCTGGCCAGCCCCGAGCAGTCGAGGCCGCGCGTCCTGGCCGCCGGGCAGGGCTTGATCCTGCCCCGGTAACCCCTGCAGGTGCCCTTCGAAGGACCGGGCTCCTCGGCGTGGCCGCCACCCCACGAGTACGCGATGCCGTACCGCTCGATCTCGTAGGCGAGCTGGACGATCCTGGGCGGCAGGGACAGGCCGAGCGGCACCGAGGCCGTGGCGGTCAGCAGGATCAGCGCCGCCGCCACAGCCAACCGCCGTTTCATCCCAAACCCCCTCCAACACCGGGACTTGGGATTAATCCTGCCTTATCGCGCCTTAAGTGTGAGTTTCACCGATCCGACGGTGACGTTCATGCCGACCGTGCCCTTCGGCTTCCTCGGCTGGGTGGTGAACACGAACATCACCTTCTTCGCCCGCGGCAGCTCCTTGATCCGGCACGACACCGCGGTGCCGCTGAACTTGCACGCCGGCGCCTCGACCACCCGCTGCCCGCCGAACGCGCGCCCCGACACCTTGATGTCCTTGACGGGGTGCGGGCCCGTGTTCGTCACGACGACCCTGTACGACGTCCGGCTCGTGGCCTCGCCCGAGACCATCACCTCGGCCGGCGGGTTGGCCAGCGCCTTGAGCTGGGACTCGCTGCCGTTGAACGCGTTCTGGCCGCCGGCCAGCGTGCCCTTCTCCGCCGACTGCCAGAACGTGTGCCTCTTCCAGTTCTTCGGCAGCGAACCGGGCTCGCTGCCCCAGCGGGCCAGCCAGAGGGGGTTGGACCTGAACGCGGCCGAGTTTCCCGTGCAGGTTCGCCACCAGCTCGTCGAGGTGTAGATGATCACGTGCCGGCCGGTCGCCCTGCGGTATCTGACGGTGAAGTCCTCGATCCAGGTGACCATGTCCTTCGTCGACAGGCCATAGCAGGAGTTCTTGCCGTTCTTGTCTTTGTACGGATTGTCCTCCACATCGAGCACCCCGGGCAGAGTTTGGCCGTCGCCGATCCAGTCGCCGCCATTCTGGAGGAAATAGTCGGCTTGAGTTCTCCCATCGGATTCGTGCGGTTGCGCAAAGTGATAAGCGCCGCGGAAGAGCCCCGCCTCCGCCGCACCGCCGAACTGCGTGCCGAAACGTGGGTTGCGGTAGTCGCCCCCCTCGGTGGCCTGCACGAACGCGAACTTCCCGCCCCCCAGGGCCACGCTCTCCCAGTCGATGTCACCGGTCCAGTTACTGACGTCGACACCGGGAACTCCGTCGGCGGCCTCGGCGACTCCCGTCATCCCGGCCGCCAGAATTACCGCTGATAACCACACACGTTTCACGCCGGAGATCCTTCCGGAGCCACACACAAATGTGCAAGTCCGGCTATATTCACGTTCTTCGACGTGTCAACTGAATAGACCGGCCCCAGCGCGAGCGGCCGCGCCGCCGCCGTCCACTGCCGCCACCGCTCGTCATCGACCTCGGCGTCATGGTGGATCGTATGCCGCACCCGGCGCTCGTACCGGCTCCTCGCCACGTCGGGCGGCACCTCACACCAGACCTCCCGCACCCCCTCGGGCGGGACGCCCGCGCGGTCGAGCCCGGCCAGCACCACGGGACGCAGCGGCGCGAGCCACGGACTCTCCAGCACCGCGCCCGGCGGAGAGTTCGCGAGCAACGTCCACATGCTCTCGCCCGCGGCCGCCCCGAGGCGTCTGCTCCACTCTCGCTCTTCCACGCCGTCGGGCCTGGCGAGGACGTCGGCCAGCGTCTCCTTGAGAGCGTCCTTGGAGAAGACGGGCAGCCCGAGTTCGCGGCCGAGCGCCCGGGCCAGCGTGCTCTTCCCCGCTCCCGGCAACCCGTTCACCAGCACGGCAAGCCTGCGCATGCCCCGACATACTGCCAGAACCGCCGCCCCTGGAACCCTGCCAGGAAAAACTTCTCCGCCACCCGGGAAACCCGCACCTCAGAGCCCCGAAATCGCCCCTGAGGGAGCGGACGTCCAGAACATCGTTTCCGCAGGTCAGATCCGTTTATGAACGTCACATTCGCGTTTGCCAAACCAGGTTTCCCCTGCCCAAACTGGTCTCATTCCTGATTTCGCGCCCCGACCAGGGGTTTCTTCGCCATGCCCAGAGGGGACCGTCCATGATTCACGCCCGGGGCCTGACCCGAGAGTTCAAAGTCAAGAAGGAGACCGTCACAGCCGTCCGCGGCATCGACCTCGACGTGGAGGCCGGCCAACTCGTGGCGTTCCTCGGCCCCAACGGCGCGGGGAAGTCCACCACCCTGCGCATGCTCACGACCCTGCTGCCGCCCACCTCCGGCACCGCCACGGTGGCGGGCCACGACGTGGCCGGGAACCCGAAGGGCGTCCGCGCCCGCATCGGCTACGTCGGCCAGAAGAACAGCGCGGGCGAGAACTTCCTCGTCCGCGACGAGCTCATCACCCAGGGCCGCTGCTACGGCATGAGCACCCGCGACGCGGCCGCCCGCGCCGACGAACTGCTGGACCTGCTCGACCTCAGGCCGCTGGCCAAGCGCAAGCCCGGCACCCTCTCCGGCGGCCAGCGCCGCCGCCTGGACATCGCGCTCGGCCTCATCCACCGCCCCGACCTGCTCTTCCTGGACGAGCCCTCGACCGGGCTCGACCCGAAGAGCCGCGCCGACATCTGGCAGCACATCCTCCGGCTGCGGGAGACGTTCGGCACGACGCTCTTCCTCACCACGCACTACCTGGAGGAGGCCGACAACATGGCGGAACGGGTGATGATCATCGACGGCGGGAAGATCATCGCGGACGGCACCGCAGAGCGGCTCAAGAACGACCTCGCCGGCGACCACATCACCATCACCACCAGCACCGAGCAGGAGGCGGCGACCGCCGCCCGCATCGGCGACGGGACGGCGACCGGCAGCACCGTGCGCCTCCAGGTGCCCAACGCCGCCGCCGCGCTGCCCGACTATCTCCGCACCCTGGACGGCTCCGGCATCAAGGTCACCACCGCCGAGACCACCCGCCCCACCCTTGACGACGTGTTCCTCGCACTTACCGGGAGAAGCCTCACCGATGACGACATTCCTGCGTGACACCACCACCGTCTTCTCGCGCGAGGTCAAGCCGACCCTGCGCGAGCCCGTCGGGCTCCTCTTCGAGATGGGGCAGCCGCTGCTGTTCCTGTTCCTGTTCGGGTCGCTGCTGGACGGGGCGGTCGGCTCGTCGTGGCAGTGGTTCGTGCCGGGGATCCTGGTCATGATGTGCCTGACCGGCCCGATGGCCGCCGGCTACACGCTGCTGGTCGAGCTGATCGGCGGCTCGATGGAGCGCCTGATGGTCACACCGCTCAACCGCACCGCGATGCTCGTGGGCAGGACCATGAAAGAGATGATCATCCTGCTGGTCCAGGCCGTGCTGATCATCGTGCTGGCGCTGCCCCTGGGCTTCGACCTCCATCCGGCGGGCGTGCTGGCGGGCCTGGTGCAGCTGGTGATCTTCGGGGTCGGGCTGGGCTCCTTCTCGTTCGTCCTGGCCATCAAGTCGGCGCCCGGCGGCACCCTGTTCTACATCGTCAGCCAGTCGGTCCTGTTCCCGCTGCTTTTGTGCTCGGGCGTGCTCCTCCCGCTGGACTCCGCCCCCGCCTGGCTGCAGGCCATCGGGTACGCCAACCCGGTCACGTACATCGTCGACGCCCAGCGTGCCCTCTTCGCCGGCGACCTCGCGAGCCCCTCCGCCCTGTACGGCACCGCCGCCGCCTGCGCGGTGGCCGCGGTCGGCCTCTACCTCGGCAACCGGGCCATGCGCCGGGGCGTCTGATCGCGGGCACAATGATGGAGGCATGACTCACCTGGTCGTGACCGGCACGCTCCCCTACATCCCCGTGGCGCACCGCATGGACCTGATGCGCTCCGTGACCCTCCCACCGCTGGAGCAGACCACGTGCGCGTTCGCGTTCGTGTCGGACCGTGCGGGCCGGACCCTCATGACACGCGTGGACGCGCGCGGCTGGGACATCCCCGGCGGCCACCTCGAACCCGGCGAGACGGCGGCCGACGCCGCGGTCCGCGAGTTGTACGAGGAGACCGGCCTCCGCCTGCCCTTGTCCGCGCTGTCCGCCTTCGCCTGGCAACGCATCGAACTCCTCGCCCCGGCGCCCGACGGCTACCGCTACCCGCCGCTGGCGTACATGGTGATGTTCCGGGCCTGGCTCCCGGCACTGGGCTCTCCGACCCGGCCGCCCGCCGGGTCGGAGACCAGCGGCGCCGAGTGGCTGGCGGTCGAGGAGATCAACCGGCTCTGCGCCGGCCGCTCATGGCTGGCCCTGCTGGACGGCGCGGGCCCGCTCTAGGTCGGCGCTGCGGTAGAGCCGCTCGGGGATCCGCGCGAGCGTGGACGGATGCACCTGCGGGCCGAGCCCGTACAACTTCTGGAAGCTCATGATCAACGGGCGCCAGGCGTCGGGGTCGATGCGGTCGTCGGTGCCCGCCATGCGGATCCCCTCGTGCACCCAGACCCGCTGTACCCGCACCTCGAACGCCAGAATCCCGCCGTCGTCCCCCACGGGGTGATGGCGTTCGACCACGGCCTCCATGCCGACCGGGCACTCGCCCACCCGGGGCGGCGCCACCGTCTCGGACGGGACGGCGGTCAACCCCGCCCGCCGGAACTTGTCCGCCACGTGCCGGTAGCCGCGCGCGTGCTTCCGCTCGGGCACGGGGTCGGACCCGGTGGTCAGCGCCAGCCGGTCGACGGCCGGCGCGAGCGCGTCGGACGGGAGGTTGAGCACGCATTCGCGGGTCCTGAGCAGGTTCTGTGCCGTCTTGGCGCGCGCCCCCAGCCCCAGCACCGCACGCCAGCCCAGCCAGAACGCCGACGACATGGGGGCCAGGTTGGGGGTGCCGTCCTCGTTCGCGGAGGAGATGAGGACCACGGGGGTGCCGAAGTAGAGGATGTTCGGCTCGATGAGGGTGTGCGTGCCGGCGAGAGTGCTCATGGGCCCCACTTTCGCGGCAGACCAGAGCCGGGCGCTGGCGGCCTTCGGACGTCTCGTCGGAGCCCCGGACCCGCCCCACCTGGCCGCTTGCCCCCTGGGCCACCGGCAGCGAGGATCTTGAGCCGGCACGCATCCGTCGGCGAAGGACGACTCTCATGAAGATCCGCTACAACCCGCTCATGGGCTGGACGTTCCTGATCCTGGGCTCGGTCCTGGTCCTCCTCCAGGTCTGGCTCCTTCTGCTCGGGTCGTTCAGCCCGACGATCGTGGTCGGGCTGATCGTCGCCGGACTCGGCGTCGTCTATCTGCGGCGGCCGTATTTCCGGGTCGAGCCCCAGGCCATCGTCCTCGCCGCGCCGATCGGGCCGGCCGAACGCAGATTCCCCATCCCCGCGGGCGGGAGCCCGCGCCTGGAGGGCAACCGCATCGTCATCGACGAGGCGGGCAGGGCTCGGAAGGTGCCCGTACGCAAGGGGATGGCGCACCCGGCGGACTGGGCAGCGTACACCACCACCCTCCCCCACGGCCCGCAAGCCTGAACAGGCACGTCCAGCGCGTCACTCCCACGCGGGGTCCTGCGCCAGTTTCTCGGCGATGCGGTCGTGGAAGCTCTTGCGGGCCAGGGCCTGCTCGATGTCGGCGACGACCCGGGTGAGCGGGTAGGGGATCTCGGCCTCGATCTCGGCGACGGCGGCCTCGGTGGCCCGCCACTCCGCCGCCAGGCGGCCGACGACGCTGCGGGCGTGGTCGGTGAGCGCCACCTTCTTGCTGCGCGCGTCGTCACCCGGCACGGTCTCGACCCAGCCGGCCTCGCGCATGGCGGCCACCTTCTGGCTGAGCGCCGAGTGTGTCCGGCCGACCGACTCGGCCAGTTCGGTGATGGTCATCGGCCCGAGGGCGTTGAGCCGGAGCAACTCCATCACGAAGCTCGGTTTGAGCCCGTCGATGCGCTTGTCGGAGTAGAGCCGGGCGATGTCGGCGTCCATCGACGCCTGCAGGACCCGCAGCGGACGCCAGAGGCTCTCGCGGGTGGGGTCGGGAATGTGGGAATCAGCCATGAGGTAACTATAATAGCTCTTATATAAGGACTGTTATTTTTCTGGCCGATCAGTGTCTCCGGCGCCCTACACGGCCGGCCGGAATCGTGCCAGACTGCCTGCTCAGTGGTGCCATATGCGGCGAAGGGGGATGACCTGGATGGGGTTGAACGTCGAGAGTCGACCATCCGATTCGCCGTACATCGAGCGGGTGTGGCGCAGCAGCAGCCACGACATCGCCCAGATGACGTCGATCGCGACCGCGCACTGCGAGCTGGTGGTCTGGGCTCATCGCGGTCAGGTCAGCGTGGCCGTCCGGGGGCCCGAGACGGCGGCGAGCCCCGCCCCCGTGCCCGAGTACGCGACGTTCTTCGGGATCACGTTCTCGCTCAGCGTGTCCATGCCCCATCTTCCCAGCGGCCGGCTCGTCGACGGCGCCGTGGAGATCCCCGGCGCGACGCGCCGGTCGTTCTGGCTGAAGGGCTCCACCTGGCACCTTCCCGGCTACGACAACGCCGAGGCGTTCGTCCGGCGGATGGTGCGCGAGGGGGTGGTGGACTGCGACCCCATCGTCGCCACGGTGCTCCGCGGGGCCGCGCCGGACGTGTCTGAACGCACCGTCCAGCGGCGTTTCATGGCGGCGACCGGTCTCACCCGCGGCGCCGCCCAGCGGATCTCCCGTGCCAGGCAGGCGGCGATCCTAATCCAGGAGGGCACGCCGGTCAGCGACGTGATCCACCGGCTCGGCTATTTCGACCAGCCGCACCTGGCGCGGTCGCTGACCCGCTATGTCGGGCGGACCGCCACGCAGTTGAGCGTTCGGCATCCGGATGAGCCGCTGTCGCTTCTGTACAAGACGTGAGCGTCCCTCCCCGCATAACCTTCACATCGGTGCACGCGCGCCACCCAATGAGCAACTCCGACGACTAGGGAACCGAACGATGGCTAAGATCATTTCGAGCTTCTTCATCTCCGTGGACGGCGTGGTCGAGTCGCCGGACCAGTGGCACTTCCCCTACTGGAACGACGAGATGGGCGCCGTGGTCCAGGCGGGCATGCAGAGCGCGGCGGCGACGCTGATGGGCCGCAAACTGTACGACGAGTGGTCCGCGTACTGGACGTCGACCGATGCCGACCAGGACGTGGCCGAGTCGCTCAACAACGCCCGCAAGTACGTCGTGTCCAGCACCCTGGAGAAGGTCGACTGGAACAACACCACCATCGTCTCCGGTGACGTCGCGGCCAGGCTGCGCGAGATCAAAGAGGAGATCAGCGGCGGCGACATCCAGATGTCCGGCTCCGCGACGACCGTGCGGTGGCTGCTGGCCAACGGGCTGCTCGACGAGCTCAACCTGCTCGTCCACCCGATCGCCGTGGGTCACGGCCAGCGGTTGTTCGAGGACACCCCCACCCACCCGCTGAAGCTGGTCAAGTCGGAGACCTTCCAGACCGGCGTGCTCAACCTGACGTACGTTCCCGACGCCGGCTGAGCAACCCCCGCTTCACAGCAGCCGTCTCTGCACGACGTCGGCGATGACCGTGGTCACGACCTTCTCGACGGCTCCGGCCTCCGGCGGGGCGCCCTCCCGGCCGGCGTACAGCAGGTGCGCGGACCCGATGAGCGTGAGCGCGAGCGTGTCGACGTCGGCGTCCACCGCGATGCGGCCCATCTCGCGCTCGACGGCGAGGTAGGAGGCGATCATGGTGGTGGCCTCGGCCAGGAGCGGGACCCCGGCCGGGCGGGTCCGGCGCAGCCGGGCCCGCAGCTCGTCCCTGAAGGTGATGAGGCCGACGATCGCCACGGCGACCGACTCGAACACGCCGGTTAGCGCTCCGGTGAGGTTGCCGGCGACGGTGCCGGTGCCGGCGGAGTCGCGCAGGGCGACCGCCTGAGCCTCGATGCGGCCGATGCGGTCGAGGACGAGCTCGGCGAGGAAGGCGTCGAAGTCGGCGAAGTGCCGGTGCAGCACGCCCTTGGCGCAGCCGGCCTCGGTGGTGACCGCCCGGCTGGTCAGCCCGCTCGGCCCGGCTCGGAGCAGGATGCGCTCCGCGGCGTTGAACAGCTGCTCGCGCACGTCGCGCATGGCCACCCCTGTCGGCACCGCGCGTCCTTCCCTTCGACCTCGCCGGGCCCACGCGACTGGACGAGTGGGCGCATGCCCACTATGGTGGGCGCATGCCCACTATACCGCCGGGCGGGAACCAGCCCTATCGTCTCCGCCAGGTGGCGGAGTCGTTCGGCACGGACGCCGAACGCTACGACCGCACCCGCCCCCGCTACCCCGACGCCCTGGTGGAGCGGATCGTCGCCGCCGGCCCCGGGCCCGACCTTCTCGACGTCGGCACCGGCACCGGCATCGCCGCCCGCCAGTTCCAGGCCGCCGGCTGCAAGGTGCTCGGCGTCGAACCCGACGAACGCATGGCCGGCCTCGCCCGGCACACCGGGGTCGAATGCGAGGTGTCGACGTTCGAAACCTGGGACGCCGCGGGCCGGACCTTCGACACGGTCACCGCCGGGCAGACCTGGCACTGGGTGGACCCGGTCGCCGGCGCGGCCAAGGCGGCGGAGGTGCTGCGGCCCGGGGGACGGCTGGCACTGTTCTGGAACGTCTTCCAGCTCCCGCCCGGTCTGAACGAGGCCTTCGCCACGGCCTATCGCGAGGTGCTACCCGAAATGCCGGTGAACGACCCCGTGATGCCGGCCATGGAGGCGTACTCGGTGATGTTCACCCAGGCGACGGACGGGATGCGCGAGGCCGGCGCCTTCAGCGATCCGGAGCAGTGGCACTTCGGCTGGGAACACTCCTACACCCGGGACGAGTGGCTGGACCAGGTGCCCACGCACGGAGGCAGCACCCGGCTCCCGCCCGCCAAGCTGGACGAGTTGCTGTCGGCCATCGGCGCCGCGATCGACGCGAGGGGCGGCGCCTTCACGATGGGCTACACCGCCGTGGTGGTCACCGCGACACGGACCGCCACCGCCTGACGGTTCGCGAAGGTGCTGCACGACGCATAACCTGTCGTCGCGCCATAGGAAGCCGGGCCAGGCCTCAGCGGGGGTCCGCGCCACCCGCCTGCGGGATCGCGACGACGCCGAGGGTGATCTGCCGCCGCCCCGGCCCGGGGGTGGCATGCGCGAGGGGGTCGATCAGGTCGCGCAGGCGTGCGCGGAGCCGGGCCAGCTCTTCGTCGTCCACCCACACGTGAACGGACGTGTAGGTCAGCCCCTGGGCGACCGGATCGTCGGGGTCGCCCTCCAGGTAGGCGTGCGCCTGCGCCATCAGGCCCGTGACGAAGGCGGTCACCGCCCGCTCGTGGTCGCCGGCCGACAGCCTGCACCCGGTCCGGATCCGGCTGGCGCAGATCCTGGCCCTCGGCCCACGCACCGGGACACAACTGCGCCAGGCGTTGCCGCACGTCCCGTACAGCAGCCTCTACCGGCACATCCGATGGCTCGTGGACGCGGGCGTCATCCACGTCGTCGGGGAGCGCAAGGTGCGCGGAGCGGTGGAGCACACCTACGAGCTGGACGAGCGCGCCGTCCAGGGCGCGGTGCCCGGTCCGGCGGATCGGATCCGTCACCAAGACATGGACGGCCACCCTCGTCATGCAGCTCGTGGACGAGGGACGGCTGGACCTCGACCGGCCGATCCGCGATCACCTCCCGGAGTTCACGCTCGCCAACGGGGACGCCGGCCGCCGTCACCCCTCGCCACCTGCTGACGCACACCGCGGGATTCCCGGGGGAGGACCTCGCCGACTACGGCAGGAACGAGGACGCCGTGGCCGCCCTCGTCGCCAACCTGTCGGGAGCGCCCAAGGTGACCGAGCCCGGCGCGTTGTTCTCGTACAACAACGCCGGTTTCGTCGTCCTCGGGCGCCTGGTCGAGGTGCTGCGGGGCGGCGCCTGGGGCGAGGTGACCCAACGACGGCTCGCCGGGCCGTTGCGGCTGGAAACCGTCGTCACCCTGCCAGAGCAGGCGCTCATGCACCGCGCCGCGGTCGGCCACGTCGAGACGGCGGGGACGACGAACCCGGCTCCCGTCTGGTCACTCCCGCGCGCGCTCGATCCGGCCGGCGGGCTGGCCATGAGCGCCGCGGACCTGCTGGAGTTCGCGCGGATGCACCTGGACCACGGGCTCGCCCGCGACGACGCGCGCCTGCTCTCGCGCGCCGCCGTAGAGGCCATGAGCACGCCGCAGGTGACGCCGCCGCCGCTGTCCGCCTTCCCCCGCTCGTACGGACTGGGCATGGAGGTGCACGACTGGGACGGTGGCACGGTGACCGGGCACTCCGGGGCGACGATCGGGCAGAAAGCCTACCTGCGCATGGTCCCCGGAGCAGGCGTCGCCGTGGCCCTGCTCACCAACGGCGGCGCCTCTGACGCGCTCCACGCCGACCTCGTCCATCCGCTGCTGAACGGGCTGGCCGGCGTGCGCGCCCCCGCGCCGGCGACCCCTCCGGAGGCCGGCACGCCCATCGACCCCCGCCGGTACGTCGGCGACTTCGACATGGGGCTGGCCACCATCAGGATCGACCATGACGGGCGGAACGTGTTGACGATGACCACCGTTCCGCGCTTCAGCTACGTCGAATCCCTGGTCACGAACCCGGTCGCGACGCTGGCCGCGCTCGACGACCACCGCTTCGTCGAGGTCGGGCAGGACCACGGGGAGCGCCGGGAGGTCGTCTTCCTCGACCCCGGAGCCGACGGGCGCTTCCGGATCCTGCACAACAGCCGGGCGATGGTGCGCATCGGCTGACGTCGCCACGCCGGTGAACCCGCTCCACATGGCCCGCCGACGGTTGTGGCCTCCAGGCGCTCTGCGCCCAGAGGTCCACCACGAACACCTGCGGAGTCGCCATCCAGGCGGCGGCCGCGGTCATCCGGGTCACGCGGGGACCTCCCGCCGCGCTTCCGGCCGGCGGTGGCGGCAGGGCCGCCGCCGGCGCAGGCCATAGGCGCACGCCGCGATGCCGAGGGCGGCGCCCCAGACGATCCACAACACGCCGGGCGCGTTCATGCCCCACGTCCGGCCGGCGCCTGCCTCGACGCCCATGCGGAGGTTCATCAGGCCGGCCGGTATCGCGGCGATCGCCACGATGGACGCCGGGATGACGGCGAGCGCCGGCGGCACGCGCCGCCCCGCCCTGAACCAGATCCAGCGCGGGTAGATCTCGCCCCACCGGCGGATGAGGCCCTGGGTGAGGATGGCTCCGCCGATCGAGGCGAGGGCGCAGCCGAGCCCCACCTCCGCCATGCCGGGCGTCTCGCGCATCATGCGGAGGAAGTCGTCGGAGATACCGAGCGGGATGCCGAAATACCAGGCAATTCTGGTCACCTCGTACGGCACGGGCGCGGCGCACGCCACGTACACCGCCCACCGGCCCCAGCGGCGCGTGGCCTCCGGTGTCGCCCAGCGCGCGATCGCCTGGCCGCCCCGGCCGCAGTGCGCGCAGGCCTGCCTGGTGCGCCGCTGGTAGGCGAGGGTGGCCAGGGCCCAGAGCACCCCGCCGGCGAACATGATGATCAGGTTGACCCGGTGCCAGTAGAGGATGTCCCCGATGCCCTCCTGAGGGCCGGGAACGCCGGTGAAGGCGAACACCAGCAGGAACGGAGCGAAGGCGACCAGCGCGAGCAGGGTGTAGTCCTGGATCACCAGGGCAAGCGTGCCGGCCAGGGCCCACCCGAAGGCGAGCAGCGCCATGCGGGCACCGCTTCGTCCCCATGGGCGGGCCATCGCCAGCGCGGCCACCACGCCGATCAGCCCGATGACGGCCATGGCCGGCGCGACCGACCCCGCGGAGCTGCCTTCAAGGACCGAGCCCGACGCACGGTCGTCGTCGACGGGCGCGAACGGGAAACCGCCGCCGCCCCATGCCCAGAAGAGCCCCAGCGCCCCGTAGAGCGCCGACCACCCGGCCGCCGCGTAAGCCGACCAGGCCGGCCAGCTCGCCAGCCAGCGAAACATGCCTCACCACATCCTCTGTCATGAACCGATCACGTCCCGGGTTCAGCATCGAGGAGGCAGGGCGAGCGGCCCATGGCCCGAACGGCACGGCCGCACGCTGATCCGGGCACGGAATGTGCCGTTCGGCACAGGTGGGGTGCGGCAGCGGATGTCTAAGCTCGACATGTGCGCGCGGGAAGCGGAGGAGCCCTGTGGTGGCGCCGGCGGGCCGGTGCGGTCGCGGTCGTCGTCGTGCCGGCGGCCGGGACGGCCGCTGTGCTCGCGGGCGGCCCGCCGGTCATGCTGTCGATGGCGTTGACGATGGCCGCCGCGCTCGGCGTGCTCCTCGTCCGGCCGTACGACGGCCGCCGCGTCGCGGCGACCACGTGCGCGGCGGGCGTCGTGTCGCTGGCCGCGACCGCCGGCGTGCTGCTGCTCGGCGAGGAGCAGCGGCAGGAGGGCGCTTCGAGTGGCTGGCTGCTCGGCGAGTCCGCCGGCCTGCTGATCCTGATCATGGTGACCGTCCGCGTCGCGCCCGCCCGGAACGCGCTGGTCTCCGCGGTGCTGGCGGGCTGCGCCATGCCGGTCCTCCTGCTGCGCTTCGGCACAGGAACGCCGACTCTGGCGGCACTGGCCGGCTTCGCCGTCTGGGTGTTGTCCGCGGTGCTCGCGGCCATGGTCGGGCTCTATCTGCGGTCGCTGGACGACTACCGGGCCCGTTCGGTGCGTGCGGCCCGCCAGGCGCAGCGCGCACAGTTGGCCCGCGACCTGCACGACTTCGTCGCCCACGACGTCAGCGAGATGCTCGCCCAAGCCCAGGCCGGCCAGATCCTCGCCGAGCGGGACCCGCGGGAGTCGGCGGCGGCGTTCCGGCGCATCGAGCACGCCGCGCTGCAGGCGCTGGCCTCGATGGACCGGACCGTACGGATGCTGCACGAGGACGATCTCGCCGCCGAGCAGCCGGCTCACCGCACACCGCTGCCCGGCCTGGCCGACCTCCGGGAGCTGGCCGGCAGGTTCTCGTCCTCGGGCACCGCGACGGTCCACCTCGACATCGACGCGTCACTCGAAGAACCAGGAGACGGCGTACCGCGCGAGGTGGCCGCCACGGCGTACCGCGTCGTCGTCGAGTCGCTGACCAACGTGCGCCGCCACGCGGCGGCGGCGAGCCGGGTGGAGGTGAGCGTCCGCGGCGCCCCGGCCGCTGACGCTCTCGAGGTCACCGTGACCGATGACGCCGTGGCCGGGCACCCGCCCCGTGGCGTGGCCCGTGGCGGCGGTCTCGGCCTGGCCGGGCTGACCGAACGCGTCGAAGCCCTCGGCGGCACGCTGACCGCGGGCCCGCACGCTCCCGGCGGATGGCGCGTCGCCGCCACCGTTCCGCTGGCTCCCGCGCCCGTACGCATCCGGCAGGTCCGCGCATGACCCTCGGTCCGACGCGCATCCTGATCGCCGACGATCAGGAGAACATCCGCCATGCCTTCCGGATCATTCTGGACAGCCAGCCCGACATGACCGTCGTCGCCGAGGCCGCCTGCGGCGCCACCGCCGTCGAACAGGCCCGTCACCTGCGCCCGGACGTGGTGCTGGCCGACATCCGCATGCCCGGCGTCGACGGGCTCGAGGTCACCCGCCTGCTCGCCGGGCCGGACGTGGCCGATCCCATCCGCGTCGTGGTCGTCACCACCTTCGACCTCGACGAGTACGTCCACACCGCGCTGCGCAACGGCGCCTGCGGCTTCCTGCTGAAACGCTCCGGCCCGGCCCTGCTGGCCGAGGCCGTCCGCGCCGCCATGTCCGGCGAGACCCTCATCAGCCCGCAGATCACCGTACGGCTCCTGCGGCACCTCATGACGCCCCCTCCCAGGGCGGCGCGCGGCGAACCGGCCCTCACCGATCGCGAACTCCAGATCGCCCGGCTTGTCTCCCGCGGTCACACCAACGCCGAGATCGCCGCCGTCCTGTTCATCTCGCCCGGCACGGTCAAGAACCACATCGCCGGCATCCAACGCAAGCTCGGTACCCGCAACCGCGTGGGCATCGCCGTCTGGGCGTGGGAGAGTGGCGCTGTCACGCCGTAGCAGCCGGGGTCACGGCCTCGATGTGGACGAGCACGACTGTTCGGGGAACAGCGGCGGCACCGCGACGCCCGCGGCGGCCAGCGCCGAACCGGTCAGCTCGGCGCCGCCGGACAGCCAGGCGGGCGCGGCCCCGCGTGAGGTCACGGGCACGAGCGGGCGGACGCGGTAGACGGTGTCCTGGTCGAGCCCGGGAGTGACCGGCGGCGACTAGGGAGAGGGCCGGTTCCCGCCCCCGCCCGCCGCGTCCCCGCCACGACGGGGCGGGGTGCGTGCTCCTGGGGGGCGGAGCGCGTCCATGACCAGGCCGAGCAGCCGGCCGGTCTGCTCCCACCTGTCGCTCGCGGCCGTGGACAGGAACACCCCGAGGAGCATCGCGGTGACGTCCTCGGGATCGACGTCCGCGCGGAGCGTGCCGGCCTGTGCGCCGCTCGCGAGGATCATCCCGAGCGCGGTGGTGATGCGCTCCCTGGTGGTCGGTGTCGCGATCCGTCCGGAGGCCCAGCCGGCGCGGAGCGTGTCGACCATCCCGCGCTTCGTCGCGACGAACGCCGCGTAACGGTCCATCCATTCGCGCAGCGCGACCTCGGGGGGGAACGCGTCGAGCAGGGTCGAGGCGCTCGCGGTGACGTCGTCGAGCTCGGCGGCGTAGACGGCCTCGACGAGCGCCTCGCGGGTGGGGAAGTGGCGATAGAGCGTGCCGATTCCGACGCCGGCGTCCCGGGCGATGCTTTCGAGCGAGACGGTGCCCTCGGCAGCCGCGAAGGTGGCCCGCGCGACGGCGATGAGGGTCTCGCGGTTGCGCCGGGCATGGGCGCGGACAGGACGGTCGCCACGATCGGCCTGGCCTGTACGGGCAGCGGCGGGCGTCGCTTCCGGGGAACTCAAAACGGAGGCACCTCCGATAGTGCTACGGTCGGTCTCAGCGGAGGGCCCTCCGCTTTCTCTGCCCTCGCTTCTAGGACGGAACCCCCATCATGCCAACCGGCACTTCATCCTTCGACGTCACGGCCACCGGCGTTCCGCGCCCCGGCGGCTCCGGCCGGCTCGCCGGCCACACCGTCTCCCGCATCGGATACGGCGCGATGCAGCTCGAGCGCCTGCACGGCGACAGGAGCGCAGCCGTCGCGCTGCTCCGCCGCGCCGTCGAACTCGGCATCGACCACATCGACACCGCCCAGTTCTACGGCAACGGCTTCGTCAACGACGTCATCCGCGAGGCCATCCGCCCCGAGGACGGCGTCGTCGTCGTGACCAAGATCGGCGCCGACCCCGACCCCGGGGGCCCCCTCCCGCTCCGCACCGCGCAACGTCCCGAGGAGCTCCGGGCGAGCGTCGAGGACAACCTCAGGAGCCTCGGCCTCGACCGGCTGCCGGTCGTGAACCTCCGGCGGCTCGACGCCGGCCCCGGCATCCGGGCCGTCGGCGACCAGGTGGTCGACCTCGACGACCAGCTCGCGGTGATGACGGCGATGCGCGACGAAGGCAAGATCGGCGCGATCGGCCTGGGCAGCGTGACCCTCGACGGGCTGCGGGGGGCGCTCCCGGCGGGCATCGCCTGCGTGCAGAACGCGTACAGCCTCGTGACGCGCGCCGACGAGGACCTGGTCCGGCTCTGCGCCGAGGAAGGGGTCGCCTGGGTGCCGTTCTTCCCGCTCGGCAGCGCGTTCCCGCAGATCCCGAAGGTCACCGACGAGCCGGCGGTCCGCGACGCGGCCGCGTCCATCGGCTGCACCCCGTCACAGGCCGGCCTCGCCTGGCTGCTCCGGCACGCCCCGAACGTGCTGCTCATACCCGGCACCGCGAACCCCGGCCACCTTGAGGCGAACGTCGCCGCCGGCGCCATCGCGTTCGACGACGCGACGCTCGCCGCGCTCGACTCCGTGCCGTCGCGCTCTGCCGACATACGGCTCTGAAGGACGCCGGAAGCCGTTCTCCGGTCTTGGGCATCAGGAACGAGGGTGACGGGCTTGGCGAAGAGGTCGTCCGTCCGCAGCGGACCAGAGTGGAAAGGGGACTCCCACTCCTTTCCACTCTCAACCTATAGCGCACAGGGGGGCTTGCGGCAAGACCCGGGTCGTGCCGCACAATCGTCGACCAGGGCCAGAACGACCTGCGTGAACGGGGATACGAAGTGCGGGTGTCGTTGTCGTACGGGTCGCGCGGGCGCGCCCTCAGATCGGAGCTGATGACGTGAACCCGCTGACCACCAGCGCGTTCGGCCTCCCCGGCCACCTCGCCCCCAAGGCCGACCCGGCGCTGATCGCCGGCGATGAGCAGCATTTCGCGGCCATCGCGGAGAGCCTCGAGCAGTCGATCGCCGAGCTGTCGGACCGCCTCGAAGCCGAGCGCAGGGCGCCCGGCGGCAAAGGGCGGCAGGCGCTGGACCGGGACCTGGAGATCCACCGGCTGACCGCTCGCCTGCGCGCCCTGCGCCGCTTCGGTCTGGACCTGTGCCTCGGGCACATGGTCGGCGCAGACGACGCCGAGCCCGTGTACGTCGGACGCCTCGGCCTTACGGACAGCACCGGTCGCCGGCTGCTGCTCGACTGGCGCTCCCCCGCGGCCGAGCCGTTCTTCGGCGCCACCCACGCCAACCCGATGGGCCTGGCCAGCCGTCGAAGGTATCGCTGGACCCGCGGCCGGATCAGCGACTACTGGGACGAGGTGTTCGCTCCGGACCAGATCGAAGGGCACGCCGCGCTCGACGACCAGTCCGCCTTCATCGCCAGCCTGGGCAGCAGCCGGTCGCCCCGGATGCGCGACGTGCTCGGCACCATCCAGGCCGACCAGGACGCCATCATCCGCGCCGGATCCCGGGGCGCTCTCGTCGTCGACGGCGGTCCCGGTACGGGCAAGACCGTCGTCGCTCTGCACCGCTCCGCCTACCTCCTCTACTCCGACCCGCGCCTCGGTCACCGCCGGGGCGGCGTGCTGTTCGTCGGCCCCCACCAGCCCTACCTGGCCTACGTCTCCGACGTACTCCCCAGCCTCGGAGAGGAGGGCGTGCAGACCTGCACCCTGCGGGACCTCGTCACCGAGGGGGCTGCCGCGGCGATCGAGACCGACCCGGACGTGGCCCGCCTGAAGTCGTCCGCGGACCTGGTCAAGGCGGTCGAGCCGGCCGTCAGGTTCTACGAGAACCCGCCCACCGAGGGGATGGCGGTCACGACCCACTGGTCCGACATCTGGTCGAGCGCCGGCGATTGGGCCGAGGCGTTCGAAGCTCCAGAACCCGGCACGCCGCACAACGAGGCGCGTGACCAGATCTGGAAGGAACTGCTCACGATCCTGGCCGGCAAGCACGACGGCGACGTCTCTCCCGACCTGCTCCGCAGGTCGCTGCTGCAGAACAGGGAGCTGCTCACGACCTTCAACCGCGCGTGGCCGCTGATCGAGGCGGCCGACCTGGTCGGAGACCTGTGGTCGGTACCGGCCTACCTGCGGAAGTGCGCCCCCTGGCTCAGCCGCGAAGACGTCCGGCTGCTTCAGCGCGAGAACGCCCAGGCATGGACGGTGTCCGACCTGCCGCTCCTCGACGCGGCACGGCAACGGCTCGGCGACCCGGAGGCGTCACGACGCAGGCGCCGCCAAGAGGCGTCCGTCGCCGCCGAACGCGAGCGCATGGCCGGCGTCGTCGACAACCTGCTCGAGGCCGACGACGACGGCGAAGGCCTCGTGACGATGCTGCACGGACAGGACCTACGGGACGCCCTGGTCGACGAGACCGCACTGCTCAGCACCGAACCCGACCTGCTCGCCGGCCCGTTCGCCCACATCGTCGTGGACGAGGCCCAGGAACTGACCGACGCGGAATGGCAGATGTTGCTGCTCCGGTGCCCGTCCAGGAGCTTCACCATCGTCGGGGACCGCGCCCAGGCCAGGCGCGGGTTCACGGAGTCGTGGCAGGAACGGCTCGAACGGATCGGGCTCGACCGGATCAACCTGGCCTCCCTGAGCATCAACTACCGGACGCCGGAAGAGATCATGGCGGAAGCCGAGCCGGTCATCCGAGCCGTGCTCCCGGACGCCAACGTGCCGGCCTCCATCCGCAGCAGCGGCGTCCCCGTCGTCCACGGATCCACCTCGGATCTGAGCTCGATCCTCGACAGCTGGCTCGCCGCCCATGCCGACGGGTCCGCCTGCGTCATCGGCGACCCCGCATTCCCGGCGGCGCCCCGCGTCCAGTCGCTGACCCCGGAGCTGGCCAAAGGGCTCGAGTTCGACCTCGTCGTGCTCGTCGACCCGGAGGCGTTCGGCACGGGCGTCGAAGGAGCGGTCGACCGCTATGTCGCCATGACCCGAGCGACCCAGCAACTCGTCATCCTCACGAGCTCCTGACATCGGGGCGAGGCGCGTGCCGCTGCCCTAGATCGAAGCCGACGTGTGCACCGCGGGAGATGAGTTCGGTCAGGCGGATCCGTCCCGACGTAGCGAAGAACTCCACCGTCCGCCCGGCCGCCGGCAACTCGGGCGGGCCGTCCCAGGCCCCGATCATCTCGGGTCTGAGGCCGCAGCGTAACAATCTTCGTGAAAACCGCGAGTACTCTGGTCCTGTGTGCACGTACGCGGAGGTCACCTACAAGGTCCACTACGTGTGCGTCTCCTGCCGGCAGAGCCGCAAGCTGGCCTGGGACGGCGGGGAGCACCTGTGCACGCGCTGCCGCCGGCCGATGGTGTTCGCCGGCCATGACTTCGCGGCCCCGCGCAAGGCGAAGGACCGCGAATGGGCGGCTGTCGCGGCCGTGCTGGGAGCGGGGCTCCGGTACGAAGGCTTCGAGACGTGCGGTTGCGGGAGAGAGCCGAAATACCGCCCGCACACGAGCGCGCAGGTGCGGGCACGGCGCAGGATCGCAGCCCGCAAGGGACTGGCCGACGCCCAGGCACTGGCGCTACGCGACCTCGGCGACGCGTGAGCCCACGGCTTCCGAGCCACGTCGCCGGCTCATGGCCGGCTGCCGGATGACTCCCCCGGTCCGGCGCCGTTCGCCGTCCCTCGTGGCGGCGCTAGAGCTCCCGGCGCCGACGCGCGACATGGACGGTGATGTCGGCTATGAGCTCGACCGTCGCGGGGAGAACCTGCATGACGCGGCTGAACACCTGCTCCTGCTCCACGGTCGGCAGGACGAGATAAGCCGAGACGGTCGAGAGATGACCGATGTAGTCGCGAGCACTCATCGTCAACCGCCGCTCGACCACGGACTGCCGGACATCGGCGAACCACGCGGACCGCCGCAGCTCCGTACCCGGCCACTGCATGTCATGCTCCGGAGGCGTGCCATCCGGAGACGCGACCTCGTCGCTGGCCAGGAACGGCGACCGCGCCACACGAACGGCTTCCTCCACAGCCGGATCAGCCAGTTGCACAGGACCGCCGAACGAGGCGAACACGCCGCCCGGCTGGAGCAGCGCGGCCATGCGGGACCACCGGTGCTCCGGGTTCGTCCAGTGCAACGCCGCCGCCGCATAGACCAGCCCGTACGTCTCGCCCGGTCGCAGGTCCTCGAAGGCGGCTTGCACGGTCCTGACGTTCGCCGGCACGTGCTTGCGCAGCTCGGCGAGCATGGCTCCATCGGGCTCGGTCGCGGTGACGGTGACCCCTCGCTGAGCGAACAGGCGGGTCGCCTTGCCGGTGCCGGCGCCGATCTCAAGGGCGGTCCGAACGGGCTGAGCCGCGTACGCCATCACCAGGTCGAAAAGCTGCCCAGGGTATCCCGGCCGGAACCGTTCGTATGCTTCCGCCATCACCCCGAAGCTCAATGCGCGGTTGGACATGCCGAGCATCCTGACACGAGCCGCGCTGCTCATGCTCGATCTTTTCGCGCGGCCCAGCCACGCCCGGACCAAGGGCGGCTGAAACCCGGACCGACTTCCCTCACCCCCGCGCGCGCTCGGCGAAACCCTGCCCGGCCAGTTCGTTGATCGCCACCCCGAACTTCTCCAGCGCGGCCAGGATGCGGTAGCGCCGCGTGGCGCCTTCGGCCGTACGCAGGGCGTTGATCCATGCGTGGTGCCCGGCGGCGGCATACCGCGGATATACCGCCGTTCCCTAACGTTCGACCGGCCGGAGTCAATCGACCGGCCCCATCAGATCGGGAGAAGGAGAAGATCGCACGTATGCGGAAAATCGTGGGGCGCGTCGCGTCCATAGGCACTGTCGCCCTGGCGGCGTCGGCCGCGCTCGTCATGTCCGCTTCGAGTGCCCAGGCGGCGGGTTACTGGTCGGCGAGCGCGCCGAAGCACGCCACAGGCGTCGGCAATTTGACGACGAAGAAGGTCACCGTCGCCAAGAAGACCTACACGCTGCAGCTTCGTTCGGGAAAGTGGGGCGCGAACACCTACATCTGGGCTCGTGTCCCGAAGAATTCCGGAGCGAACGGCAACAGTCTCTGGCTGTCGGTCTACAACCCTTCGAAGGGGAAGTGGGAGTCGTCGCCGCTGTTGTCGATCAAGAACACGACCTACAGCCAGGGCCACCGGGCCAAGGCCAACTGGCTGTACAAGGCCTGCACGAAGCAGCCCGGCCTCGGTGGCAGCCCGGCCAAGTGCACCAGCTCCTGGAGGGTGTGACGCGCGAGCGGGCCTGAACGGCGCACGGCGGCGAAGGGCTCCGGGCTCCCGGGGCCTTTCGCCTGTCGCTGGCAGGAGTGTCGGATGGCGTCGGCATACTGCCGTTCATGACGATGGAGACGGTTGTTCTGATTGGTGCCGCCGGACGGGTCGGAAGTGTGCTGCGGGAGCCGCTGCGCCGGCGACTACGCCGGCTGGTCTCGGTCGACCGGGCGCCTGTGACCGCCCAAGGGCCCAACGAGGAGATCCACCAGACGTCGTTGACCTGCGTCGAGGACGTGATGTCGGTCATCAGCGGCGCCGACGCGGTCGTGCACCTGGCGGGAGTGCCGGACGAGGCGCCGCTCGCCGACCTTCTCGAAGGCAACGTCCTGGGGTCCCACCACGTTCTCGAGGCGGCGCGGCTGACGGGGATCAAGCGAGTGATACTCGCCGGCAGCAACCGGCTGACCGGCTGCTACCCGGCCGCGCAAACCGTCTCGCCGCACCTGCCACCTCGCCCCGACGGCCTGTACGGCGTCAGCAAGGTCGCCGTGGAGGCTCTGGGGCGGCTGTACGCCGACAAGTTCGGCGTGGAGGTGGTGTGCCTGCGCATCGGGAGTCTCGAACCCGAGCCGAGCGAGCCCCGGCGGCGGCGTCAGCACGGCGATCGCCTGGTGTGCGGGGCTCGCGTTGATCGGCCACCTGTGGGCGCGTGTCGTTCACGACGCGAGGGTGAGCGCGGCCAGCTCGCGCCAGTCGCGCCGCCGGCCGTCACGGGCCGCCTCGGCGAACACGGTCTCGCCGAGGCGGTTCCGCGCCTCCGCGGCGATCCGGGAGACGTCCGGCTGCGAACGATCCGGTGTGCCGCGCACGCGGTCGCTCGCCGCGAGCAGTCGCACGGCCTGTTCGTGCTGGCCCTGGCGCAGCGCGAGATCCGCGATCCCGATCAACATCTCGGCGATCATCGGCGGATAGGTGTGCTCCATGGACTGTGCCGCGCGCAACGCCTCGGCCCGGTACACGCGGGCCTTCTCGAGATCGTCGGTGAGATAGCCGTGCAGGTGCATGGTCATGGCACGGACGAAGTCGACCATTTCCCCGTCGCCCAGCACCCCCTGCACCGTGGCCAGGTGTTCGCGTACCTTGTCCGGCTCGCCGCGCCAGCGCGCCAGCTCCGCCTTCGAGAGCGCCAGCTCGGCAAGCGCGTCCGGCAAGGCGATCCCGCCCGCGCACCGCTGCGCTTCCACCATGGCGGACGTGCTGGACTGCTCATCGCCGAGCAGCCAGTACAGCTGAGCCAGCCGCGCCCGCATGCCGACCACGTCCTCGGTCGCGCCCACCTCGGTCAGCGCCACGACCGCCTCTTCGTAGTGCTCACACGCGCGTGCGAACTCGCCGCGCGTGGCGAGCCGATCGGCCAGGAAGGTCAGCGCCAGCGAGATCCCCATCCGGTCACCCAGCGTGCGGAACTCGGCAAGGGCGATCTCGGCGTCGATGTCCACGTCGGTCTCGTCGCCGCCGAGCCTGAGCCGCAATCGGCCACGAGTGAGCCTGGCCTGCGCGCGCACCCACGGATCGTCACCGGCGATGAGCGGCTCGAACGCGGGCAGGAGCTCCGCCGGGCCCTGCAGCGTCAGCTCCAGCACCCTGGCGAACCCGAGCAGCGGATGGCGCGACCCGCTGCGCTGGGCGAACCGGTGCGCCTCGTGGATCCACTCCCGCGCCTGATACTGATCGCCGCTGACCCCGGAGGTCACGAACACTGACACGATGAGGTACGCCAGCGCCCGCACCCCATCGGAGACCTCACCGGGCAGCGAGGCCGCCGCCACACTCAGCTCGCTGCCCTCGGCCCTGTGCCCGCTGAGGAAGTGGTACCAGCCCGCGGCCCCGGCCAGCCGCATCGCCTCTTCGGCCCATCCCTCGGCGATCGCCCGGCGCAGGGCCGCGCTGAGGTTGTCGTGCTCGGCCTCGAGCATGGACAGCCATTCCAGCTGCTCGGCCCGGCGCAGGTGCGGATCGGCCGTCTCGGCCAGCTCGGTGAAGTAGGCGAGGTGCGCCCGGCGCGCCACCTCGGCCTCCCCGGCCTCGGCGAGCTGAGACGCCGCGTATTCCCTGATGGTGTCGAGCATCCGGTAGCGTGGCGCGCCATCGCCGTCGGCGAGCAGCAGCGACTTCTCGATCAACGCGGTCAGCAGTTCGAGCACCTGCTCCCCGGCGACCGCCTCATCCCGGCACACCCGTTCTGCCGCTTCCAGGCTCGCCCCGCCGGCGAACACCGACAGCCGCCGCAGCACGCCGCGCTCGGCCTCGGTCAGCAGGTCCCAGCTCCAGTCCACGACCGCGCGCAGGGTCCGGTGCCGGGCGAGCGCCGTACGGCTGCCGCCGGTCAGCAGGCGGAAACGATCATCGAGCCGGCGGGCCAGCTGATCGACGGACATCGTACGCAGCCGCGCCGCGGCCAGTTCGATCGCCAGCGGCACCCCGTCGAGCGCCCGGCAGATCCGCGCCATGGCCTCCAAGGTGCGCGCATCGGAGCCGATGTCCTTGCGCACCAGATCAGCGCGGTCCCGCAGCAGCCGCACCGAGGGCGAGGCCCCGACCTCGGACGGGTCGGCTCCCTTCACGGGCAGCGCGAGCGGCTCGACCTGCCACAGCACCTCCCCGGTGATGCCGAGCGGCTCCCTGCTCGTGGCCAGGATCCGCAACCTCCGGCACTCCCCCAGCAGCCGATCCGCGAAGGCCGCAGCCGCCTCGATCACGTGCTCGCAGTTGTCCAGGATCAGCAGGATCGTGCGATCCCGGACCGCGGCGATGAGCCGATCCATCGTTTCCCCGCCCCGAGCGCCACCGAGCAGTGGCTGATCACGCAGGCCGATCGCGGTGAGGGCGGCCTGCGCCAGCTCACCGCCCGCGCGTACGGAGGCCAGTTCGATCAGCCACGCCCCGTCCGGTAGCTCCGAGAGCATCGTCCGCGCGGTCTCCGTGGCCAGCCTGGTCTTGCCGGAGCCGCCCGCTCCCGTCAAGGTGACCAGCCGGTGCCTGACGGCCAGACCCGCGACCGCGGAGAGATCATCGTCCCTGCCGACGAAACTCGCCAGCTCGGCGCGCAGGTTCGTCCTGCGGTGCTCCGCCCGCTCGCCCAGCTCGCCCCGCAACAACGCGGTGTGCAACGCGCTGAGCTCGGCCGACGGATCGGCGCCCAGCTCCTCAGCGAGCCGCTCGCGCGTCCGCTGGTAGAGGGTCAACGCCTCGTTCCCGCGCCCCGCCTCGGCGAGCGCCCGCATCAAGGCCGCCACGAACCCCTCCCGCAGCGGGTGGGCGGCGACCAGCCCGGTCAGCTCGGAGACCAGCTCCGAGCCACGGCCGAGGCGGATGTCGGCATCCACCCGATCCCCGAGCGCGGCGACGTGGAGCTCGTCCAGACGCGCGACGGCGGCGTCGAACGCGTCGCTGCCGTGCAGGGCGATGTCCGCCATGGGCGCGCCGCGCCACAACGCCAGGGCCGAGCGCAGCAGCTCCGCCCGCGCCGCGGGCTCGGCCGCGCGGGCCTGACCCACCAGTTGCTCGAACCGGCACACGTCCACGGCATCGGCAGCCACGGCCAGCCGGTAGCCGCCGGACTCCGCCTCGATCACAGCCTCCGGCAACACCCTGCGCAACCTGGACACCAGCGCCTGCAGGGCATTCACTTCGTCCGCGGGCGGCCGTTGCCCCCAGATCCAGTCCACCAGCCTCGACCGGGTGACGATCCGGCCAGGTTGGAGGGCGAGTGCGGCCAGCAGCGCGCGCAGCCGGGCACCGGGAACCTCCACGACGGCCCCATCGCGGTTCAGCACCGCGAACGGTCCCAGCAATTCGACGCGCACATCAGTCATTCTGCCGAACCGCGACGACCTCCCGAGCCGGTCACTGGGCTGGTCGGTTCGGCCTCGCCGGCCATGGGGCGCACGGTGACGGGCCGGTATCAGAGCGGTCGGCATGACGAGCTCATGGATCAAGTCGAGCACGTCGTCACCCTCCTGGAAGGTCGAGAGAGGCTCAAGCGTCCAGTGCTGGGCCACTTCGGGTAAGCGAGCGTCATCGACGCCGGCAAGCGTGTCGCGGGCGCTCACCGGCTCGGTCGCCAGGTCGCGGCGGCGCGATCGGGGGCTCGGTAGTAGTCGTGCATGGCGCTCATGTGGGCGCTCCCAAACACGATCCACCGTGCCGCCAAGCTCGCCCTCGGCGCGCTGATCGGGCTCGTGCTCGCCCTGTCCAGCAGCACTCCCGCGTCGGCGTCGACGTGGGAACTGCGCCCGAACAACCAGCGTTTATGCGTCTCGTCGAGCCACGGCTACCCCCTGACGTACTTCGTGGCCTCGGTCATCGGCACGTGGTCGACGACCATCGAGACAAGTCTGGAGAACCTGCCTCCCGGCGCGACCAGCCAGGGCTCGCCGATCGGGCCTGGCAGCAACTACACCGACCGCGAAGACGGGTCGACGGTGCTGAACGTGTGGGTCTTTGTCGAGTTCGCCCCGCTCCCGGTCGGGACGTATCACCCGCGGATCACAGCCACGGACGGGACGAAGACCGAATCCTTCCCCATCACCATCGAGGCGAAAGAGTTCTGCTAGGGGTCGCCTGACTCGTCGCTGCGTCCCTTGGGCCTGCGGTTGGCGATCTGGCCGCTGTCCGGTCCACCTGGCCGGTCGCACAAGCCGCCCCGGCAGGGCCACCACCACTGACGCGCGCCTGCCGAGCCGTCCTGCCCGAGAGTGCAATGACCGACAACGGGGGGAGGAGCGCATCATGGCTCTCCTCCTCCGGCGGGGGCATCGGTCAAGCCCTCTCGATCCAGGGACCGGGAACAGCACTTAGTCGCAGAACCTCCACCTGGTGGTGGTGGTGCCGTAGATTCCTCCGCCGTAAATCGCCTTGATGGATCCCGTCCACCTGATGCAGGTGCCGGCGGCTTTGCCGCTGGCCGCCGCGTAGTGGGCGTAGTTACCCTCGTCCTTGATGGTCTCCATGCCCTGACGCTCCAGGACGGCCTCTGTGTAGCTGGCGACGCCGTCTGCCCGGCCGACCCTCAGGGTGACCACACAGTTCTCCCGATAGGTGCCGTTCCACAACACGTAGACCTCGCCCAAGGGCATGTTGTTCCGGTCATCCCAGAGATCCTCCCTGGTGAGCTCCGTGTAGGCGCCGTTCGGCCAACCGCACCCTTGCGCTGAAACGACGGCTTCGCGCAGGGTGTGGGCCGAGGCGGGCGAGGCAACGAACGTGATCGAGGCGAGCCCAAGGCCAAAAGCCACGCCGATACGCGCGAGCATGCGCCGGTACGTCCAAGACATAACAAGTCCCCCTCATGTACGGCTACATCCACTCCGGCAGGAGCCGCCCCCGTACGGCAGAGTCGCTCGTATGGCGGAGATCGCCGCATGGACGTGGGCCGATTCCCCCGCTGGCCTTGGCTTCAGCATGCCGCAGCACGTGCACGCTGTCCTTAACGGAGCGTGCACAGTTTTTTGATGCTGGATCCACTGCGACTCGTCGGGCACGTCCGGCGACGTGGACCGGTCCGCCGCCTCCGGCGGAGCTCACCGCATCCGAACTCGACCGCTACAGCCGCGGCGCCGCCTTCTACGAATGGGTGGACCCGCGGCCAGGTTCGACGCGCTGGGACCGTCATGTGCGGTTGCGCCGGGCGAGCGTGGTCCTGGCGGGGGTGGTCGGCACCGGCGGCAGCGCGGCGCTCGCGCTGGTCGCTTCCGACGTGGGGCGCCTGCACTGCGGGGAACCCGATGTCGTGGAGTTGTCGAACCTCAACCGGCAGATCCTCTACGCCGAGCGGGACGTGGGCCGTCCCAAGGTGGAAGCCGCCGTCGAACGCCTCCAGAGCCTGAACTCCGGCGTCGAGATCACCGGCGAGCGCGGGGAGATCTCCGGCCGGAGGACTTCACCCGCGTCTGCGCCGGACACGACCTCCTCGTGCTGGCCGGCGATCGACCGGCCGAAGTCAGAAGCTGGGCGAACGCCGCCTGCCTCGCGTCGGGCACCTCCTGGGTACACGCCGTCTCTTCCTGGTGCCGAGCACCGTGATCTGCCTGGCCTCGTTCCTGTTCGTGTCGTTGCCGATCACCGTGCGGATGGTGAGCCAGACGTACGGCAACCTGACACAGGCCACCTCGACGGCCGACCTCGCGGACGTGCTGGTGATCATCGCCTCGGTGGCGTTCTTCCAGTCCATCTGGGTCCGCGCCTGGTGGCGACGGCACGGAGAGCGCGTGCGCCCGCTGCTCCGCAGGCTGGGCGCGGCCGTCTCCGCCCGTCGATCCTCCGGTGGTGCGGGCGCCGGAGCACGATGATGTCGGGGAGTCATCCGGAACGGACCGTCAACAGCAGGGCGACGTCGGGGCCTTTGCGGTGCCCTGGGCAGTCTCGTTCGGCTGCTGCCCGTCGACCACCCCTTCGCCTGCCTCTGCGGTCGTGGTGCAGCAGACCGAGCCGGCTTGCCTGGTCAGGGTGTCGGCGTCGCCTTTGACCACGTACACCTCCCACGGCTCGGCTCCGGGGCCGTGGACCCAGACCTTGTCCTGGAGGGCGTAGCAGCAGGAGGTGTCGTTCTCCTCGAAGGTGGCCAGCCCGGCGTCCTTGAGCCGCTGGGTGGCCGCGTTGACCTGGGCGGTGTCCTCGACCTCGACGCCGAGGTGGTCCATGCGGGTGTCCTCGCCCTCCTCTCCCTCGATGAGCACGAGCTTGAGCGGGGGTTCGGTGATGGCGAAGTTGGCGTAGCCGGGACGGCGCTTGGCCGGTTCGGCGCCGAACAGCTTGGAGTAGAAGGTGATCGAGCTCTCCAGGTCGGCGACGCGCAGAGCGAGCTGGACGCGTGACATGACGATCTCCCATCTCGTGTTTCGACGAATGTCTAAGTAGTTTCGAGTCTGCACTCCTGCTTAGGAGCCTGTCAAATTAGAGATATGTCGAATCAGAGGTTTCCGGTGCTCGTTTTCGTTGCGCCCGGCGCCCGGGCCGCCGACGTTCTCTCGGACCCGAGCAAGTACGAGACCCTCCGGCGGAGGGCCTGACCTATTTCCGTTTGACTCGTGCCTCAATTGAATGTAGTCATGACTCTATGGAAAGCGAGGCCAGGCGTCCGTACCGTATGGGTGCGCGTGCCGCGGCCATGGAGGCCACGCGTACGCGCGTGCTGGAGGCGGCGGCCACGCTGTGGACGCAGCGGTGGTACGACGACGTCACGCTGCAGCACCTCGCCGATGAGGCCGGTGTGTCGGTGCAGACGATCGTCAACCACTTCGGCGGCAAGGACGAGCTGGCGGACGCCATGGCCGACCGGATGGCGTCGCAAACGGCGGTCACCCGTCAGGCGCCGACCGGTGACGTGGCGGCGATCGTGGCCATCCTGTTCGAGGACTACGAGCGGCACGGCGACGCGAACCTGCTCTGGATCGCGCAGATCGACCGTGTCCCGGCGATCGCCCGCGCGGCCGCTCAGGCGCGCGTCCAGCATCGGGAGTGGCTGGAGCGGGTTTTCGCCGACCGCCTCCCGGAGCCGGGCCCCGCCCGCGAGCACGCGCTGAACCTGCACTACGCCGCCACGGACGTCTACCTGTGGAAACTGTGGCGGCGCGACCTCGGCCTGTCGCGTGAGGACGCCGAACATGGCATGCGCGACCTGCTGACCTCGATCGACCCGCGGAAGAGGAACGATGAGTAGCGATTTCCTGTTCGCCACCTGGGCCGGGGGCGGAGCCGTGCCGCCCGTCCTGTCGGTCGCCCGCGCGTTGCGCGAACGCGGTCACAGTGTGCGGGTGCTGGCCGACCGGTCGCTGCACGAGGAGGTGGCCGCCATCGGAGTGGAGCCGATCGCCTGGACGACCGCGCCCCAGGGTGATCCCGCCGATCCGGCCACCGACGTCATCAGGGACTTCGAGGCTCGCACGCCGCTGGGCGAGTTCTCGCGGCTGAGGGATCGCATCGTCTGCGGCCCCGCGGCTGATTACGCGCGCGACACGCTGGCCGAGTTGCGTGCCCGCCCGGCGAACGTGCTGGTCGCCGAGCACCTGCTGCTCGGCGCTCTCACCGGCGGCGAGGCGGCCGGGATCCCCGTGGCCTCCCTGGTGACGACCCTGTACCCGTTCCCCACTCCTGGCGGGCCGCCTCCGGGGCCGGGCCTCGCTCCCGCCACGGGCATGCTGGGGCATCTGCGTGACCGAGTCCTGGCCCGGCTGGTCCTCAAACCGTGGGAGAGGGGATTGCCCGCGCTCAACGCCGCCCGCGTCGCCCACGGCCTGGCGCCGTTGGGCTCGGTCATCGACGCGTTCGACCGTGTCAACCGGCTGCTCGTGTTGTCCCCGCGTGTGCTCGACTACCCCGGCCGACGTTTCCCCGCCCACGTGCGGCACGTCGGCCCGCGGCTTGACGACCCGGCCTGGGCCGGTGAACTGGAGCTGCCGGCGGGTGACGCACCGCTGGCGCTGGTCGGCCTGAGCTCATCGTTCATGGATCAGCACACCGTGCTTGAGCGCATCGCCGAAGCCCTCGGCACGCTGCCGGTACGCGGGCTGCTGACCACCGGCCCCGCCGTGGACCCGGCGGCGGTCCGCGCGCCCGGCAACGTCCTGGTCACCAGGGCCGCTCCGCACGGCATCGCGCTGCGCCACGCCGCGGTGACCATCACGCACGCCGGCCACGGGACGGCCGTCAAGTCCCTGGCCGCCGGGGTCCCACTGGTCTGCATGCCGCTCGGCCGGGACCAGCGCGAGGTGGCACGGCACGTCGAACACGCCGGCGCCGGGATCACGGTGAGCAAGAGCAGTTCGCCCCGTACGATCGCCCGCGCGGTCGACCGGGTCCTGCACGACCCGTCGTACCGCCGCGAAGCGCAGCGCCTGGGTGTCGAGATCGCCGCCGAGACGGCCACTGACCGGGCAGTCACCGAACTCGAGGCCCTCGCCGAACGGGGAGCCGCTCGGAATCTCACCGCTCAGCGCCGGGGCGATGGAGACATGTGACGATGCGCCCCCGAGCAAGACATCACCGGCGATCACTCCGGGAGGCGGCCACGGAGATTTCGGAGACGGGCGATGATCTCCTCTGATGCCTCTACCAGGGTGAAGCCGGCGCCGAGCCCTGCGATCGCGACGACGTACTGTGTCGCCAGCTCGGCCGATTCCGCGCTGACCCTGACCGCGCAAGCATCCGGCCCGCGGGCCTCGATGTCGCCCGGCACGTGGACGAACAGCCGGGACCGCACCGCGTCGGCGCTCAGCTCGACGGTGAGCCGGGCCGTGTACGGGTACGTGGCGTCGGCGAAGGACCGGGTGAGATAGGCAACCGGGTCCGGCGCGGGCAGCTCACGCGGGGTGAAGCGGCCGTGCGCCGGCACGGGATGTTCAAGCCGGTCCACGCGGAAGGTGCGCCAGCCCGCACGGCCGGGATCGTAGGCGACCAAGTACCACCGGCCCTGGAGGGTGACCAAGTGGTGGGGCTCGACACGGCGCGTGCCGCCGTCCCTCGACCGGCCCAGGTAGTCGAAGCCCACCGGGCCCTGACCCTGACCTCGTCGCGCTGCAGGAGGTCGTCGACGGCGACGGGCGCCGGCAACTCGACGAGCTTCTGGAAGCTACCGGGCTGCATGGCACCCATCAGGCCGACGCGTTGGCCTACGCGCCGCCGTTCGCCGATCGCTATGGCGGCAACGCGGTGGCCACGCGCTGGCCCCACCGGGTGGTGGAGGTCCTCGACCTGCGCCTGGCGGGCGCCGGTGATGTTCCCTGGTGCACTCTGGCGGTCAAAGTCCCGCTCCCGGGCGAAGGCGACGTACTGTTCATCTCCGCCACCGCGTCCTGGCGGTTGGACGCCGAGGCCGTCCGCGAGCAGCAGGCCCTGGCGCTCAGTGACCTCGACGCCCGGCACCGCACCGACCTGCCCACCATTATCGCCGGCGATTTCAACGCCGGCTCCGACGCGGCCAGCATCCGCTACCTCACCGGCGGCCAGTCGATCTCCGGGCGCAGCGTCCACCACCACGACGCCTGGGGGGTCGCCGGCGAGGGACCGGGCCACACCTGGAACGTCGACAACGCCACCAACGCCGCCCTGGTCGACCAGATCGTGCGCCAGCCGGGGCACCGGCGCCGGATCGACTATGTGTTCACCGGCTCCTGGCACGCCCATCCCAGGCACGCTGCGAGATCCGGGCCGCGAGCCTGGCCTTCGACCAACCCACGGACGGTGTCTGGCCGAGCGACCACTACGGCGTCGTCGTCGACGTTGAGATCGCCAAGGACAGGTGACTCGACCGGGTCACCGCTTCCTCCAGGTCGAGTCGGCGCGCAGGTGACGCTGCACCACACCGGCCGGCACCGCCATGATCCGTTGGCCGGAGCGGTAAAGCCACCTGATCGAGAAGAGACAAGCCCCATCGGCCCTGGAGAAGAACCGCTGAGGCAGAGGACCGTCTCCGCACCTTCAGGGGATGCGCGGTTGAGGGCCGTCGGCCCTCGTGTTAGAAATGGCGGCTGGTCATCGGGTGGCCGAGGTCTGACAAGGGCGGTGCGTCGCGTGGCACGGGAAGGGGCGGACGAGAACGCGGGGCGGAGCGGCCGAAGGCGCTGGCCGCTCCTGACGGCGGTGGCGGTCGACTCACTGGGCACGGGCCTGTACCTCCCATTGTCGCTGCTGTACTTCCTCAAGGTCACCGACCTTGACCTGTCGACGATCGGCTTGCTCATCAGCATGACCACCGCGCTGACCCTGCCGGTGCCGATGGTCGTCGGATGGCTGGTCGACCGGCTCGGGCCGCGGCTGGTGGTCGCCGGCGGCCAGACGCTGCAAGGGGTCGGCTTCCTGCTCTACCTGACGGTCTCCGGAGCGGGTTCTCTGGTGGTCGCCGTCCTGGTGGCGACGGTCGGCTTGCGCGTCTACTGGTCCTCGGTCTTCACGCTGATCGCGGACCAGGCGGACACCGAGAGGTCGGACGCCAAGGACCACTGGTTCGCACGGGCCGGGATGATGCGGGAAACGGGCGTCGGCGGTGGCGCGCTGCTCACGGGTGTGGCGCTCACCTTCGACTCCGCGCGCGTCTACGACGGGCTGATTCTCGGCAGCGCGCTGGCGTTCCTGGCCGCCGCGTTGGTGGTCGTCCTCATGGTGCCGTCCACCCCGCACACCCTGCCTCCGGCCGACGGCCCCTCCGGCCACCGGGCGCTGCTGCGGGACCGGCCCTACCTCGCGCTGATCGGGACGTGCACGATCTTCGCCTTGTGCAGCACCTTCCTCGCCCTGTCACTGCCCGTCTACGTCGTCCAGGGCCTGTCAGGACCGGGCTGGGTGTCCGGCCCCCTACTGGCCCTGAACACCCTGCTGCTGGCCACCTGTACAGCCGCCCTCACCCGCTTCGTCCGCCGCCGCTGCACCCGCCCCCGCGCCCTTGCGTGGGCCGGCGGGCTGTGGACACTGTGGTGCGCCGCGTCCGCGGCGGCTGTCCTGCTGCCGTCCGACGCCCTGGTGCCCTTCCTGGTGGCGGTGGTGTTGTGCTACACCGCCGCCGAGATGATCTACGGACCCGCGTCGAACGCGCTCGCGGCGGACGCGGCACCGGCCGGGTCGCGGGGCACCTATCTGGCGGCGTTCCAGTACTCGTTCGCCGTCGCGAACATTCTCGCGCCCGGGCTGTTCGGCCTGCTCTTCAGCCAGGATCGGCTGCTCCCCTGGCTCGCCGTGGGCCTCCTCGCCGCGCTGGGAGCGGGGCTGATGCTCCGCCTGGAGCGTCGGCTGCCACGGGAGCACCGAACGCCGGAGCACAGGGGCAGCAACCCTTGGGACGGCGTGCCGGAAAGCACAGCGTGATCAGACTGCGGCTCAACCGCCGTTCCATCACGTCGTGCGGTTTCAGACCTGAACGTGGCTTGGCTCATGAATGAGCTGCGGAACGCGGGTCTCAGTCACTCAAGCCAGTCGGTGTCACACTTCGGCCGGACAACCTCGTCCAATAGGTATGAGGCTTCGCACCAAACGACTACTCGCCGCCGTGCTCGCGCTGCAGGCAGCCGGCCTCGGCGTGTGGGCGCAGTGCGCTCCTCACTTTTTCTACACCTCGTTCCCGCTGCCGGCCGGCACTGGGCGTCGGCACTGGGCCCCTACAACGAGCACATGACACGCGACACCGGTGGACTGTTCCTCTCGATGCTGGTCGTCAGCGCATGGGCCACCGCACGCCCGCGAGCGGAGACGATGCGACTGGCCGGGATCGCCTGGCTGGTATTCAGCGTCCCGCACGGCGTCTTCCACATGTTCCACATGGACATGTATGAAACGGTTGACAAGATCGCGAATATTGTCGGCCTGGGCGGGACGATCGTCGTTGCCGCACTGCTGCTGTTGCCCACCCGGTCACCCGTACCCGTCGAGGCGAATCGGATGAGCACGACGTGAAGATCGCGGTGGCCGGGGGCACCGGCTGGATCGGCAGATTGGTCGTGGACGCGGTGGTCGCCGCCGGCGACACTCCGGTGGTGCTCTCACGCTCGACGGGCGTCGACCTGACCACGGGCGCGGGTCTTCCCGAAGCGCTCCATGACGTCACGGCCGTGATCGATGTGAGCAATGTGGTCACCCTCCGCAAAAGGAGAGCGATCGCGTTCTTCCATGCCTCTACCACGAACCTGCTCACAGCGGGCGAGCGTGCTGGAGTCGTCCATCATGTCGCCCTCTCGATCGTGGGCAGCGACCGCGTGGACCTGGGGTACTACCTCGGCAAGCGGCGTCAGGAGGAACTGGTGCTCTCCGGCAAGGTCCCGGCAAGCGTGTTGCGAACGACGCAGTTCCACGAGTTCGCCGCGCAAATGCTGGCACGCGGGGGACCGGTCGTGCTCGTGCCCAGGCAGCTCAACCAGCCGATCGCGGCCCGAGAGGTCGCCGAAGCCCTGGTCGGCCTCGCTCGAAGGAGCACCCCCACCGGTCTCGCTCCCGAGCTCGCCGGCCCCGAGATGCACACGATGCCGGACCTGGTGCGCGGATTGCTCAGAGCGCGCGGCGAACGCCGCCTCGTCATGCCGGTGCGCCTGCCCGGTCCGGTCGGCGAGGCCATGGCAGGCGGCGGGCTGCTTCCCGCCGAGCCCGGACCACGCGGCAAGATCACCTTCGCCGAATGGCTCGGCGGCGATGCCAGGACCCCGGCGCCCGCCGCCCATGGCCGGGACCGCAACGCCGGATCCCACAACACCCCCGGATCGGATCGGCCGTGAACACCCGGGATGACGAACTGGCCGCAGCGTACGAGCAGGTCCGGCCCCGCCTCATCCGTGTTGCGTATGCCGTGCTCGGGAGCCGTGCCGAGGCCGAGGACGTCGTCTCCCATTGCTGGCTGCGCCTGATCGCCGCGGACGGACGCGAACCGGTCGTCAACGTGGAGAAGTTCGCCACGACCACCGTCGCCCGATCCGCCCTCGACACGCTGCGCTCGGCGCGCCGACGCCGCGAGCTCTACCTCGGAGCGTGGCTGCCCGAGCCTGCCGTCGAACTCGGCCCGACCGATCAGGACCCGGCCGACCGCGTCACCCTTGACGACACGATCAGCTACGCGCTCCTGGTCGTCCTGGAGACGCTGACCCCGGCCGAGCGCACCGCCTGGGTTCTGCACGACCTGTCCGGCATGACGCTCCTCGAGAACCGCATCAGCCGCATCGACATCGGCCGCGCCCCTGCCAAAGCTGCCCCGATCCCCCTCAACAGGACGGACCGCGTGATCCGCATCTCACGCTCCGGCACCTCCTCCCACCGGTGCCAGGAGCGACCGGCCGGCGCAGCGCCTCACCCCACCGTGAGCCGCCCAGGATGTCGGGCTCAGGCCGTGCTGCCGGCAGCGGCGCGGAGCAGGGCGGCGACGCTTCCCGGGAAGTCGGGCAGCATGCGGGCGCCGTCATTCCTCACCGCCGGAACGCGGAAGGTGCAGGCGATCCTGGGCCATTCCGGCAGCCGACAATTCCCGATGCCATCACCGCGCGTGTGCCAGGCCAAACGCCTACAGCAACTCCCCCAGCTGTTTGCGGTGTCCGGCTTGGCCTGGTCGACCGTTCGAGTTCACCTGGAGGAGGTTTCCTGCGTCTGACGGGGGAACGCGTTTCGGTAGTCGCTCGGTGAGATCCCGATCTGCCTGAGGAAGTGGTGGCGCAGGTTGTTCGCGGTGCCGAGGCCGCTGAGTTTCGCGATCTTCTCCACCGAGAGGCCGGTCTCCTCCAGCAGACTCTGGGCTCTGCCAAGACGCTGGTGAAGCAGCCATTGAAGCGGGGTTGCGCCAGTGGCCCGCTGGAGTCGTCGGTAGAAGGTCCGTGGGCTCACCATGGCTTGCCGTGCCAGCTCGTCGATGCTCAGTGGCTGGTCAAGGCGGGCCCGTGCCCAATCCAGCACGGACGCCAGCCCTTGATCGTCGGTCGCGGGCACCGACAGGTCGATGAACTGTGCCTGACCACCGGGCCGGTGCGCAGGTACCACCATCCGGCGGGCCAGTTGGTTGGCGACATACGCGCCGAGGTCGCGGCGGACCAGGTGGAGGCAGAGATCGAGACCGGCCGTCATCCCGGCGCTGGTGAGCACGTCACCGTCGTCCACATAGAGCACGGAGTCGTCGACCTGCACGTTGGGGTAGCGCTCGGCCAACGCGGCGGTGTGCATCCAGTGCGCGGTGGCCCGGCGGCCGTCGAGCAGCCCTGCCTCGGCGAGCGCGAACGCGCCGGTGCACAACGACACCATCCGGGCACCGGCGTCGTACGCACGGCACAACGCCGTTACCAGCTCCTCCGGTACGGGCTCGCCGTCCTCGACGACCTGTTCCGGCACCGAGGCGACGATGACCGTGTCGGCGCCGACGATGTCATCCAGGCCGTACCGGGTGCGCAGCGCGAACCCAGGCGCGCCAGCCGGCCCGTGCGCACGGATCCGACACATCCGCAGGTCGTACCACGGGTTGGCGAGGTCGGGCTGCGGCGTCCCGAAGACCGTGGCGGGGATGCTCACCTCGTACAGGTCCCAGAAGGCGACACCGATTTCTTCGGGCACGACCAGGGCGACAGAACCAGCGCTCACGGCCGTCATCCTAATGGCAGGAATTTGGTGCTACCCGACATCTGTGTCACTGGCCACCGTGGGCCCTGTGTCGCGAGCCTGGACGTATGAGCATCACACGGGAACCTGTCACCGTCATCGGACTGGGCAACCTGGGCCGCGCGCTGGCCGGAACGTTCCTGAGCAACGGTCATCCCACCACTGTCTGGAATCGTTCCACTACCAAGGCCGACACGCTGGTCGCGGGCGGCGCGACGGCGGCGGCCACGGTTGCCGACGCTGTCGCGGCCAGCAAACTGGTCATCGTCGCCTTGCTGGACCCACAGGTCACCAGGGAGGTCCTGGCCGACGCGGCCCAGGCCGTGCGCGGACACGCACTGGTGAACCTCACCTCCGGCGGCCCGCAGGACGCACGGGAGACGGCTGATTGGGCGGCCGAGCACGGCGCCGACTACCTCCATGGCGCCGTCTACGCGGTGCCCCAGACCATCGGCACCACCGAGTCGTCGATCAACTACAGCGGTTCGGCCATCGTCCACCAGCGCTGGCGGACCCACCTGGAGATCCTGGGCAAGGCCACCTTCCTCGGCACCGACGCCGGCCGTGCCTCGGGCTACGACGTGGCCATCCTCGCCGGGATGTACGGCATGCTCGGCGGCTACCTGCACGCCGCCGCCGTGGCACGGGCATCCGGCCTCGCCGCGACCGAACTCACCCCGATGCTGGTGTCCTGGCTCACGAGCCTGCTCCCGGCCCTCACCACGTTCGCCGGGGAGATCGACAGCGGGGATTACACCACCGAGGAGTCCAACCTGGCCATGAACCAGGCCGGACTGGACACGATCATCTCGGCCAGCACGTCACAGGGCGTCCCGGCGGCACTCCTCCTGCCACTCAAGGAGCTGATCGACCAGCAGGTCACCGCCGGGCACGGCACCGCCAGCCTCGCGCGAGCCGTTGAATCGCTCAGAAGCGTCGTGTGAGCACGCCCCGAAGGGCAGCCGGGCGCCCTGGCCCCGGATAAGCGCGCAGGTGGCGACCAGATCCCTGTCCAGGCAAGAATCGATCGGGCGCCCGCGTCGACGTCCGGCAGGGTCCCGGCGGCTTCGAGGATCAACCTTGATCGGGTACCGCTCCGGGTCAGGAGGACATCGCAGCACGATCTGACTCGCTGCGCAGGACGCAGAACTCGTTGCCTTCGGGGTCGGCGAGGACGACCCAGCCTGAGCCATCGAGTTTCCGGTGGTCGGCGACCAAGGTGGCGCCGAGGCCAAGCAAGCGCTCTACCTCCTCCTCGCGCGACGTCTCCGGACGCAGGCATAGGTGGATCCGGTTCTTGATCGTCTTCTTCTCCGGCACCTGGTTGAAGTGCAGCAGCGGGCCATCTGGCAACATCACTTGAGTCTCATGGTCACCCGACTTGTCCTCCGGATGCAGGGAACGGCCGGTCACCTCGCTCCAGAATCTGGCTAGCTCATAAGCATCCGCACAGTCGATCGCCACGTTCTGCAATACCGAGACCATGAGGGAGAGCCTGCCTGAGCGCCATCTCGCGCGCTACCGAATTCCGGCTGCCCCAGCCGCGTCCGCGCCCCACCCCGGTGACCATCGCGTCAGCGATGCAAGGCGCCTGCGGTGCATGGCCGCGTGCCAGATCCGCGCCAGATACCACGGGAAATCAGGGCACTCACGCAGGACACAAAGCGAGAGGCTCCGTCAGACCCCTGACCTCCGGGGTACGGCTCTCGCTTGTACGCAACGGGGAGATCATCCCGCGTATATCTCGGGAGGCAGCGGCGGCAGGCACGATCACGCCACCAGCCTCGACGCCACCAACGCGTCATTTCAAGATCCAGTAGACACCTTGAGCATCTTCACGTGCCGGTCTTACCGTCGTGGCCATGCGACAGATCGATGACCTGGACGTGTGCAAGGTCCTGACCAGCCGGTTCCGGATGAAGCTCTTCAGCCTCCTCTTCCGTATTGGCCCGGTCACGGTAAGCGAGCTCGCCAGACGGATGGATGCCGACCCGGGCCAGGTGAGCTATCACCTGCGGCAGATGCAGAAACATGGCTTGATCGAGGACGTGCCGGAGCTCGCCCGGGACAGCCGGGAACGCTGGGTGCGCTCAGCCATGGGCGGGTGGGTATTGGACAGGGACTTCGAAACCCCGGAAGCCAGAGCCGTGGTGCAGGCGTGGACTTCACAGTGGGTGATCGACCAGTTCGAGCGGCTGCGTGACTTCGAACGCACTCACATGACGCTTCCCGAGGACTGGCAGAACGCGGCTTTCGGAAGCAGCCGCCACCTACGGCTCACCAAGGATGAGCTCGCGCAACGAGGAGCTGGCCCGCGCTCACCTCAATGAGCAGCGAGCCGAGGCCGCACGCTTACGCATGATCCCACCGCGCTCGCGCCGGCCTGTTCTTCTGCGCCTCCGCGGCCGGTTCGCGATCGCCCTCCATCGCCTCGCCAACCGCCTCGAACCTGCCTGATCATCCATACGGAAATCTGTTCCAACCACACCCTGGCTCGCCTGGCCGAGCCCATCCGCATGCGGCGCGCCGAGCGCCGCTGCCGATGGCGGCGGTTGGACCCGGCCCAGCAAGCGCTGCTGGTCCTGGCCCGCCTGCGCAACGGCGACACCTACGCCCCGGTTGGCCTCCATCATCGTGGACGGCACGCTCGTTTCCCATCGACCGCCTCCCGACGAACGGGCCGTACTACAGCGGGAAACCCAAATAGCACGGGATGAACGTTGCAGATACTCGCCGATCCCGTGGAGCGGCTGGTGTCGACCTCGCCTGCTCTGCCGGGTGCCATCCACGACGTCACCGCGGCCCGGGCAGTGGGCCTGATCGACGCCCTGGCCGGCGCTGAGCTTGTTCTTCAACCTTCGGGATCGCGTTTGAGAAACGTGCGAAGAAACGCCACGGCGCAGCGCGACGCTGCTGTTCAGTTGCTGGTGGTGGTAGGGAAGGAATCCTGGGAGAGAAAGTCGCGGACGAGGGCGTTGACCCGGCGGTGACACTGGCGGTTCGCCCAGTGGCCGGCATCTTCCAGGATCTCGAGCTGGGAGCCGGGCACCTGCGCGGCGGCCGCGATGGTGGACGAGGGACGTACATAGACGTCTTTGCCGCCTTGGATGAACAGAGCCGGGCAGGTGATCTCACCCAGACGTGGGCGAAGGTCGACGTTGCTGGCGCGAAAGCCGATGGCGGTCTTCTGCCAGTCCGAGGAGTTGTTGCCGTGGAGACGTATATCTTCGACGTACTCGTCCACGATGGCGTCGAAGTCGTCGACCGGACCGGGCAGCAGAGTGTTCCGCATGTACCGTTCCACGCCCGCACGGGAGCGCAACATCAGGCTGGGCACGGTGGTGGTGAGGAAGCGACTGCGGGTCACGAGCCAGACCAGTTGCTGCACGACCGGGGGGAAGGAGAAGGTGATGGCTGGAGCCATCGCCACGAGTTGCTTCACTCGGCCGGGGTGTTCGATGGCGTAGGCCAGGCTGAGCGTGCCGCCCTGGGACTGTCCGACAAGGGTGACCTTTTCCAGGTCGAAATGGTCGAGGACGACGGTGATCAGGCGCATGAGCGCGGTGTGGTTGGCGATGCCGTTCCACGGCCTGCTGTGGCCCTGTTTGGGCCAGTCGAGTGCGAAAACGCGGTAGTCGGTGGCCAGGGCAAGAATGAGATGACGCCAGCTCAGCAGGGCGTTGTTCTGACCGCCGCCGCTGAGCAGGACGACGGGGGCTCCGCGTTGTCCTGCCGTGATGACGCTTAGCGGCCCCTCCGGGCAGGTGATGGCGGTGCGGTCGAAGGCTCCGGTCATGGGGAGGCTTCCCTTCTGCGGGTGTCTTGCCAGCGCCGAAGGACGGCGGGCAGTTCGGCTTCGAGGAACTGGTATAGCGCGTGGAGGTTGGCAAGGCGCTCGCGACGAGCAGCCGGTGCGCCGTCCAACGCGCGCAGGCCGCGCTCAGTGATCTCGCGAACGCCCGCGGCCTGCGCGTAGCGGCGCTCCAGCATCCGGCTCCAGCCATCGGCGGCGATGCGGTAGTAGGCGTGGCGGTCGCCTGGTCTGCGCACGATCTCGACCAGGCCGCTGGGGGTGAGTAGCCGGACGGCAGTGCTGATGGAACTGCGGCCGACCTGAAGGGTCTCGGAGAGCTGGGCTGGGCTCTGCTCCGGCGGGTCGCAGATCAGCAGCCAACCGATCACCCGTCCGGTGATTAGCGGCAGGCCTTCACGCTCGAGGTGCAGCGCGACGTCGTCCACGAAGGCCAGTTCGTCCTCGGTGGGTCGGTTCATGGTTCAAGATTACTGTTGTTGCAGTGCTGACTGCAACGACAGAAGCGAGGATTCAGAAACGAATCAGCAGCCAGGAGCGCACTTGCCAGTCGCGGAGGCCCTGTAGGAGCCTGTGGGTGCGGAAGCGGCCGGTGTTCACAGACGCGACCATTGGTTGCCCGTCTGGGATCTGAACGTGCGCGCTGGAGCCGTTGATCGCGTATCCACGCCGCGACCGTGTCGCCGTCTTCCTGGAAGAGCCGGTGCAAGTGACTGACCGAGATGTGATGCGCCGCGGCGACCGACCGCGGGCTCAGCTCGGGGTCGTGCAGATGGCGCAGAACGGAAGCGCGTAGCCGCAAGGTCAGGGCCTGCCGGCCACCGGCCGTAGGCCCGGTAGAGATTCGACGATTCTGGCGAAGCACGCCGTCACCAGATCCACCAGCACCAACCCGAGCCGCTGGCCGGAGCGATAGCTTCTCATCGGACAGATCCTCAATGAACCGCTTGAGCAGCCCGCTCACACCGCCCTCCACCGGCATGGCACGCCCGAGCACCTTGTCCATCACGCCCTCCCGCAGCGGCAGCAGTGCCTTGGGGATGGCGACCAGAGCCAGCTCCACTCTCTCGCTCCCGTCGTACCGAAGGCACAACTCATCGAGCCGAGCGAGGTCATGTGCGTAGAGGTCCCCAGTGCTCCACTCGAAACGCGCCACTCGAACGCCACCTGTCGACGCTTCGCGCATGATGTGTGGACCCTCACGGATCGACCGGCTCGAAGCCGACGCCGGATAGTGGAGCGATGCGAAACCTCCGAATCGCCGCGAGTCTCGCCGCGCCGGGGCTGCTACTCGTAATGTCAGCCGCCATCCCCGCTCAGGCCTCCGCCGTACAGGACCGCCCCTGCTTCCGGGAGATCATTACTCCGGCCTCTGGCCACGGCGACGCGTCCTGGGGCTGCCGTCATCGGCGCTCGCCGAAGGCGACGCTCCCTCACACATGGAAAGCCACCCGGCCGGTCTGCGTAATGCTTCGCGCATACACGCCGCGAAAGGTATGGAACGTGACGCGCGAGTGCGGCCGGACCGGCGCCTTCAGGGTGCCCTGGCGCGTGTCCGAGCCGACCAAGTCCCGGGCCGGGGTGACCGCCGGCGTTTACGAACAGGGCAAGGACGCGATCGTCCACTGGGTCTCGGTTCTCGAGAGGTGACCCGGTAATGGTCACCTTCTCCGATCTGTTTCGGGTCCGGGAGTTCCGGTACCTCTACCCGGCGTACGCGCTGTCGTATTTCGGTGATCAGTTTGCTGGGATCGCCGTGGCAGTTCTGGTCTTCGACAAGACCGGCTCAACGCTGGTTACCGCGGTGGCACTCGCTGCGGCGTTCTTGCCGTCCGCGCTCGGGCCCGTTCTGGGTTCGCTCGCCGACCGGCTGCCCCGCCGCGGCCTCCTCATCGTGTGCGACCTGGCTCGGGCAGGGCTCGTCGCGCTGCTGGCCGCGCCCGGCATGCCGGTCGGAGCGGCCATCGCGCTGCTGTATCTGGCACACTTGTTCACCCCGCCGTTCACCGGCGCACGCGCCGCGCTGATGCCCGAAGTGCTGGACGGCGAGGCGTACATCAGGGGCAACGGGCTGACCAACCTGACTCATCAGATCAGCCAGGTAGCCGGATTCGCCCTCGGCGGCGCGGCCGTGGTTCTCATCACGCCGGTCGGCGCGCTGCTGGTGAACGCGGCGACCTTCGCGCTGTCCGCGGCGCTGATCTGGCGCGGCGTTCGGCCACGCCCCGCGCCCGCCGCCGACGGGACGTGGTCCCCGTTGAGAGACGCGCGGGCAGGCGTTCGATACGTCTTCGGTGACCCGTGGCTGCGAGCGTGCCTTCTGCTGGTCTGGCTCGTACCGGCCTTCGCCTTCGGCGCCGAGGCCGTCGCCTACCCGCTCGCCCACGAACTCGGCGGCGGCCCGGAACTCGCCGGCGTCATCATGGCCACGATCGCGCTCGGCTACGCCACCGGGGCACTGCTGCTGACCCGATGGACTCCGCCTGCCGTACGCGATCGGGCACTGCTTCCACTCGCCGCGCTGGCGGGGGCCGCGCTCCTGCCCTTGTTCGCCCAGCCGCCCGCAGCGGTGGCGCTCGCCCTGCTGTTCTGCTGCGGCATAGGGTGCTCATTCAGCACCCCGCTCAACGCGGTGTTCATACAGCGGGTCGCACCCGCCTACCGAGGACGGGCCATGGGCGTCGCGATCGCCGGCCTCACCGGCGGCCAAGGCGGCGGATTCCTGCTGGCCGGTTGGATCTCCGGGCTCGGCGTGCCTGCGTCGGCCACGGTGGGCATCTGCGGCGCGCTCGCCCTGGCAGTCGCGCTCGCCTGCGGCGCCGCCCCCGCGCTGCGCCGCCCGGCACTCGAGGTCACGAACGGGTCAGATCCCCCAGCGCCTCCCGTCGGAACTCGCGCGGCGACATACCGTAGAACGCGCGGAAGGCACGGCTGAAGCCCACGACCTGGCCGACCCCCCCACCGACCGGCGATCTCACGGATCGGCACATCGGCCAGCGCGGAATCGGCGAGATCCCGGCCAGTACGGCCCAGCCGCTAATCCCGTATCCACGCCGCCACCGTGTCGCCCTGTTCCAGGAACGGCCGATGCAGACAGCTCACCGAGATATGGTGAGCCGCCGCTGGCCAGCCGGGGTGAAGGTCTGCTGTGTGCGATGAGGTCCCTGATGAAGCCTCTGAGCAGCCCGCCTACCCCGCCGGTCGCGGGAACCCGCCGGGCGAGCACCTGATCCATGGTCGCCTCCCGCGCCCACCCCACCTCACGGTGAAGGCGCCGCGCATGAGTGAGGCGAGTTGGACCACGTCGGTCTCTCACCCGGCCAGGAGTCCATCGTGAGGCGCACGGACCTGCTTCACACCCAGCCAGGCAGGCCGAGATCGATGCCCCGGATGTTCTCCCGGAAGTCACCCGCTTCGGAAATCGTTTCGCAAATGCTGTTGCTCACGGCCCACGCAATGCGTATCGACGCTGGTCCGCGTCGCGGGCCGTAGCCGCCACAAAGGGGTGCGCTTATCTACGCCATGCAGCCGGAAACGGACTCGAGACGGTAGACCCTCGCGTTGTGGTGAATCCGCGCCAGGCGCAAGAGCTGCTGACCGCGGTGACCTACGTAGGCCGACGCGGCAGAGGCCGGCGACTCATGGCCCTCTTCGCCTGCATCTACTACGCCGCCCTTCGACCGGCGGAAGCAGTGGGCCTTCGTGTCCAGGACTGCCACCTACCCGCCTCAGGCTGGGGACGGCTGACGATCGACGTGTCTCGACCCCAGGTCGACACGCAGTGGACCGACGCAGAGGACGCACACGAGGAACGCGGCCTCAAGCACCGGGGCAGACAAGACGTCCGACCGGTGCCCGTCCCTCCCGAACTGGTCAAGATCCGTCGCGACCATATAGCCGAGTACGGAACGGCCAAGGACGGCCGGATCTTTCGCAGCGACCGTGGCGGTGTCGTCGCCTCGACGGCGTACACGAAGGTGTGGCAGGCCGCTTCACGCCCGCTCAGGGCCGCCTCTCCGCTCGCCAAGCGTCCCTATGATCTCCGGCACGCGGCGGTGACCCTCTGGCTCAACGCGGGCGTGTCAGCCCCGGATGTGGCCGAACAAGCGGGCCACAGCGTTGACGTCCTCCTGAGGGTCTACGCCAAGTGCATCGACGGCCAACAGGAGATCACCAACCAGCGGATCGGCGAGGCACTGGCGGCGTGATACGCAGCCAACCCACAGGGCACGGGACACCAGCCAGGGGCCCTTAGCCGTTCCATGACTCGCTCGCACTGGCCGGGTTTGGACCTGCGGCCCCGTGACCCCCAGTTGCTGTACTTCTCGGCTGTACCGTGCGCCCCTTCCTTGGGTGGCCCGAAGCGGGGGATCCGAGGTTGGGTACTCAGCGCCTGGTCTCGTACCTGGTCAGGAGTACGCCGTCGGGGAACGTCCGGGTCTCCATCAGGGTCAGGTTCACCCAGTTGTCCAGGGCCGTAAAGAACGGCGTGCCGCTGCCCAGCAAGACCGGTGCGGTGACCAGCACGTACTCGTCGATCAGCCCGGCCCGCGTGGCCGCTGCGGCAAGTGTGGCGCCGCCGATGTCCATGTGGCCACCGTCCTCGGCCTTGAGCCGGGTGATCTCGGTGACCGCGTCGCCGGTGACCAGGCGGGTGTTCCAGTCGACCGTGCTGGTCGTCGAGGAGAACACCACCTTCGGCATGTCTCGCCAGCGGCGGGCGTACTCGATCTCCGCCGGTGTGGCGCCAGGCTGCTGGTCGGCGGTCGGCCAGTGGGAACTCATCGTCTCCCACAGTTTGCGCCCGTACAGCGCCAGGCCGGTTGCCCCCACCCGGTCGGACCACCACTGGAACAGCTCGTCGCTCGGTACGCTCCATCCGAGGTCGTTGCCGGGCGCGGCGATGTAGCCGTCCAGGCTCAGGTTCATGCCGAAGGTCAGTTTCCGCATGGCGTCAGCCTCCTGTGAGTCGGTACTCGGCGTACAGACCAGCACGGCGCGGAAAAGTCATTGGTCAGGCCACTCCCATCTACGCCGAAGTACCGGAGCAGGTGGGACAGGGCGCGCGGACGAGCGTACGCGCGTACGCGCGGGCCTGGAGTGCCCGAGGTGGATAACCGACCCTCGGGGACGACAGGTGGGACAGCCGGGCAGGTCGCGCGCACCGATCTGATCCCAGTCAAGTGCGCTACCCAAGTCCAAATCGGCACCCGACCAGCGGAAACGCCGTCAAGATCATTGCACGTATATTGGTGGGCCACCGACATACGGTCGCTCTCGATGGCATCTGGCTGCGTACCCACAAACGCAGAAGAGGCCCCGTAGGGCCTCTGAGCTGCGCTTACTGCTGGTGGCAGGTGCAAGGTTCGAACTTGCGTAGGCTGAGCCGACGGTTTTACAGACCGCTCCCTTTGGCCACTCGGGCAACCTGCCGTGTCTTCCGCTCTCGCGGCGACAGACAGAAGGATAGCGGACTTCCGAGGTGTACGTGACACCGGTTTGTCCCGGACCGGACCCCGGTCGCGTGCCACACAGGCACTGGCCGGTCCTCCGGCGCGTGCAACATCCTCCGTCTGCGGTCGTGTCGTGTCGGGACGCCTCCGGAATGGCCGTCGCGACGCTCTGCGAAAGGCCTCGGGACGTTCTTCGACAGGACTGTGGGGAACGCTGACGCTCTCGGGAGAGCTAGAAGGCGTCACGGGCGCGGGTCGCATGGAGCTCCGTTGAAACGGGCCGCGTCAACCTCCGTGGAAACGCCGTATCGACCTCCGCGGCCGTATCGACCTCCGCGGGAACGCCACACGGACCTTCGTGGAAGCGGGTCGCACGGGCCTCCGTGGAAAACGGGGTGAAGTGTGTGGTGGGGGAGCAACGGGTTGGGGTCCTGCACGGCGGGCCGATGCTGGCTAGGCTCGTGCGCTGGGTCCGCGCCTTGGCGTACGCCGTACCGGCGGGATCCGGAGAGTGCTGTCGCAGGTGAGAGGATGGGTGTTTTGGCTGATTCGTCGTTCGACATCGTCAGCAAGATCGACCGGCAGGAGGTCGACAACGCTCTGAACCAGACGGTCAAGGAGCTCGGGCACCGCTTCGACTTCAAGGGCACCGGGGCGGCCATCAGCTGGTCCGGGCAGGAGAACATCGAGGTCAAGGCGAACAGCGAGGAGCGGGCCAACGCCGCACTCGACGTGTTCAAGGAGAAGGTGGTCAAGCGGGGGCTGTCGCTGAAGATTCTCGATGCGGGCGAGCCCAAGCTGTCGGGCAAGGAATACCGCATGCTGGTCGCCCTGAAGGAGGGCATCGACCAGGAGAACGCTAAGAAGATCTCGAAGATGATCCGCGATGAGGGGCCCAAGGGGGTCAAGGCGCAGATTCAGGGCGAGGAGCTTCGGGTCAGTTCGAAGAAGAAGGATGACCTCCAGGACGTCATCGCGCTGCTCAAGGGCAAGGACCTGGACATCGCCCTGCAGTTCGTGAACTACCGCTAGTTCGCGGGCGTGGAACCGTGACGGCTCTGGAGGTGGCTGAGGGGCTACCCGGGGCACATGGCTGGGCGCGGCGTTCTCGTACGAGGGCGGCGTGGCCCCTCCTGTGCCCCGGGTCCGGCCCGCATATGCTCGGTTGCCGTGACGAAGATCCCCCTGCGCCGCTTTACGGCACGTGCCCTGCCCATTGATGATCACGACCGGGTTCTCCTGCTTCACGGTTTCGATCCTGTTCGCCCGGATCAGCCGTTCTGGTTCACGATCGGCGGCGCCGCCGAGGGCGGCGAGACCTTGCAGGAGGCGGCGGCGCGGGAGTTGTTCGAGGAGGTCGGGATCCGGGCGGATGTGAGGGAGTTCACCGGGCCGTACGAATCCAGCGTGATCGAGTTCGAGTGGTCCGACTACGCCATCACTCAGGATCAGACCTTCTTCGCGATCAGGGTCGGATCCGACGCGGCGGTGTCGTTCGAGCACATGGAGCAGATCGAGAAGGACACGACGACTGCCTACCGGTGGTGGAGCGTGGCGGAGCTCGAGGGCACCCGCGAGGTCTTCTTCCCGAAGAATCTCGCGGAGATCCTGCAGAAGATCACTGCGGGCGAAGGACGCGCGTAGCGCCCGCGATCAGCGCCGTCGCCAGGATCCAGCCGCAGACGATCAGCCCGTACGCGAGCCACTGCGTCCAGCCCGCCGGGTCGAACATCTCCCGTTGCCCGAACGCCGGGATCGGGAGCAACAGGTCGAAGCTGTAGGCGAACGCGTTGAAGTCGGGGCTCTCGGCGGGTTTGAGGGCTCTCGGCGGGTTGAGTGCGAAGACGACCGTTCCGACCGCCAGCAGGAGCGTGAACCACATGCCGGCCAGCCACGGCCGGTAGCCGTACCCGACGGCGGTGTCGAGCAGCCGCCCCCAGATCCGGCCGCCCAGCCCCTGCGTCTGCCGCCTGGCGCGCAGCTTGGCGAGCTGGGCGCGGCGGGCGAGCGCGTCGTTGCCGTCGCTGAGGTACCAGGCGGCCAGTTGCTCGTACGGCTGCGGCCGGAACCCCTCCGGATCGCGCGTGACCCACTCGATGCGCCGGGCCACGCCCGAACCGCGCAGACGGTCGTACGTGAGGCCGTTGAGGCGGAGTTTGTCCGGCCAGGTGTCGGGGTTGTCGTGCAGGGTGCCGACCGTGGTGTGGGCGAGCGTGACGACGCCGTCGATGGGCTCCGACGGCGTGAGTGCCAGCTCGCGAACCTCCATGTTGCTCGCGTGGAGTGCGTAGCGGGTGTCGGGGCTCCTGATGATGCCGCCGAACGCGAGCGTGCCGTTGATGCGGGCGCCGCGTAATCGTACGCAGCCGGATGCCTGGAATCCGCCGGTGCAGCGCATGCTGTCTTCGACGACCATGTTGTCGGCGGTCAGGGCGTCCTTGCCGGGATTGCGGAGGGTGGCGCCGTCGAGGAAGAACCCCCCGTTCAGGCGGGAACCGACCAGGCCGACCCCGCCGGCGAGGTCGGCGTTGCGCATGTACATGCCGGAGTCGACGACAATGGAGTTCGCGTAGAGTGCCCACTCGCCGTCGTCGGACACCACCTTGGTGCCGCCCAGCCACAGGCCGCTCTCGAACTGGGCCCGGCTCACGCGGACGGTGCCGGTGACGTGGGAGCCCGAGAGGCTGAGGTGGCCTGCGACCCGCATGCCGCCGCCGCTGAGGCCCGGGAAACGGCAGTCGGTCAGGCGTATGGTGCGGGTGGCCGAGCCGGTGAGCTGGATGGATTCGTCCAGATGGCAGCCGCTCAGGACGAGTTCGTACGGGATCGTGCCGCCGACGATCGACAGCCGGCCGGTGATCCTGGCACCGCGCAGGCGTAAGGCCGGCGCGGCGCCCCCGCCGTCGTCACGGGCGCCGAGCAGCAGCCGGGTGATCACTTCGGCCCTGATCGTACGGTCAGGTCCCCAGGTGTGGCCGTCGGTGGGCGCGTTCGCCCCTGCCGTGCGGTCGGCGCCTATCTCGAACGGGCCCAGCTCGACGAGCCGGCCCGTGGGGAAGGCGTTCCAGAGTTTGCGCTCTGCCTTGCTCAAGCGTGGAAATCGGCCCATCGTCAACGACGATATCCGGCCATGCGCTCAAGTCGGGCGACTCGCTCGGAGGTGGGCGGGTGGGTGGAGAACATGCGGCCGAAGCCGGAACCGCTGAACGGGTTGGCGATCATCATGTGGGAGGCCGAGGTGAGGCGGCTGTTCTCTGGAAGTGGGAGGCGGCGGGCGCCGAGCTCGATCTTGCGGAGCGCCGAGGCCAGCGCGAGCGGGTCGCCCGTGAGCCGGGCGCCCGACTCGTCGGCCTGGAACTCCCTGGAACGAGAGATCGCCATCTGCACCATCCCGGCCGCGACCGGCCCGAGCACCATCATCAGCAGCGCGCCGACGAAACCTGGCCCTTCGTCGTCATCTGACCCGCCGAAGAACACGGCCACATAGCTGAGCCAGGTGATCATCGTGGCCAGCGCGCCGGCCACCGAGGAGACGAGGATGTCGCGGTTGTACACGTGTGACAGCTCGTGCCCGATCACACCGCGCAGCTCGGCCTCGTCGAGCAGCTGGGTCAGTCCGTACGTCACGCACACCGCGGCCTTGCGCGGGCTCCTTCCCGTCGCGAACGCGTTGGGCTGCACGGTCGGCGAGATGTACAGGCGCGGCATCGGCTGCCTGGCCTGTGTCGACAGCTCGCGCACGATCCGGTAGAGCGTGGGGTGCTCGACCTCGCCGACCGGCCGGGCGCGCATGGCCGACAGGGCGATGCGGTCGGAGAAGAAGTAGGCGACGCCGTTGGCCGCCAGGGCCAGCACCAGCGCCATCTGTACACCGGTGCCGCCGCCCAACCACGCGCCCACCGCCACAATGAACGCCGACAATCCGCCGAGCAGAACGGCGGTGCGCAGACCGTTGTGGTGCAAGGCTCCCCCTTTCGTGCCTGGGTTCACCTCAGTCCAACGATGATGACCCGGTTCTTCGTTCCCCGGTGTGCTCAGCTGAAGGCAGAGCGCGACCTTTCACCTGCGTGCCATCGCGCGTCAACCGAACGCGGACAGAGCGGTAACGTCGAGAACCAGCTGCGGTGCGAGCGAGAACAGCACGGCGACGGCCACGGCGATCCCGATGGCCGGCAAGGTCGCCGGGAACGTGCGCCGCGGCGCGGGCTCCGGCGCGGGTTCCGGTTCCGGGGCGGAGGCGAACAGGCGCGCCGTCCAGACGGCGTAGTAGTAGAGGCCGATCACGGTGTTGACCGCCATGACCAGCGCCAGCCAGCCGGAGCCGCCCTCGACGAGCTCCCGGAAGACGAACACCTTCGCGAAGAGCCCGGCCAGCCCCGGCGGGAGCCCCGCCAGGCAGATCAGGCAGAACGCCAGCGCGAGCCCGGCGGCGGGACGGCGGAACACCAGCCCGCGGTAGTCGTCGAGCTCGTTGCGGGTGGTGGTCTTCGAGACGAGCATGACGACCGCGAACGCGCCCAGGTTCATCGCGGCGTAGATCACGAGGTAGGCCATGGACGCGCCGATCGCGGTGGCGCCGTCGGCGGTGACCGTCACGGCGAGCGGGGCCAGGATGTAGCCGGACTGCGCCACCGACGACCAGGCCAGCAGGCGTACGGCCGAGCGCTGGCGCAGGGCGAGCAGGTTGCCCGCGGTCATGGTCAGCGCGGCGAGGATGGCGATGAGCGGGACCCACGTGGCGGCCTGCCCGGACAGCGCGGCCACCAGCACGAGGATCAGGCCCGCGAACCCGGCCGCCTTGGAGATGACCGAGAGCAGCGCGGCCACGGGCACGGGCGCGCCCTGGTAGACGTCCGCAGCCCAGGAGTGGAACGGCACGGCGGCGATCTTGAACGCGAATCCCGCCACGACGAGCACGACGCCGACCGTGCCGACCGCGGGCAGCTCGCCCTGAACGAGCGTCACGCCGGGCGCCTGGACCTGGCCGCTGAAGATCGCCTCCAGGCGGGACAGGAAGACGGTGCCCGCGATGCCGTACAGCAGGGAGACGCCGAACAACATGACGGCGGTCGACACCACCGACACGACGAACAACTTCACCGCGGCCTCGGAGGAGCGGCCGTCGTAACGTTTGAGCGCGGTGAGGGCGAAGACCGGGAGCGACACCAGCTCCAGCGCCACCACGAGCATGATCAGGTCGCGGGAAGCCGGCAGGATGACCGCGCCGGCGAACGTGCACAGCAGCAGGAAATACCACTCGCCCACCGGGATGCCGCCGCCGGCCAGTTCGGTCATCGACAACAGCACGACGACCACGGCCGCGACCAGCACCATGCCCGCGAACACCAGCGTGAACCGGTCGGCCACGAAGGAGCACTGCGCCGTCGCCGGGTCCGCGAGGCTCGGCGGGACGCAGAACGTCGGCCGCGGCGTGCCGCCCACCGCCGCCTGGGCGACCACGAAACCCAGGGAGACCAGCACGCCCGCCAGCGTGACGAGCCCCAGCACGCCTCTCGTGCGCGGGCGGGCCGGGAGGAACGCGTCGAGCAGCAGCACCAGGCCGGCCGCCAGCGCGAGCACCAGCGGGGGCGCGATGACGAAATAGTCGATCTGCTGGATCACGAGGCGCCTCCCAGCAGGATCTGCACGGCGGGGGTGATGAGCGACAGCAGGAGGCCCGGCCAGAGCCCGAAGAGCAGGATCAGCACCACGAGCGGCGTCCACGCCAGCAGCTCGTGGGTGCGGATGTCGTCCGGTTGATCGCCGCTGTCGTCCTGCCGGTGACCGATGTGGCCCGGCCGGCCGCCGGCGTCGACCGGCTGGTCGCTGATCTCGAGTGGCTGGTCGCCGGCGTCGAGCGGCGCTACCGGGCGCTCGTCAGGGCTGTCATGGGCATCGCCATCCGGGACGCCTGTGTCGCCCGTGTCCGGTGCGTCCAGGGCTCCCGCGCCCGGTGACGGACCGCCCACGCCCTGGAGGGCCCGCGCCGCCGGGCGCGCGGGGCGCGGGGGACGGCCGTGGGTGACGCGGGACAACATGACCAGGAAGTACGCCGCCGTCAGCACCGCCCCCAGGCCGCCGATCACCATGTAAGTGAGGAACAGCGGGCGCGGCAGGCCGTCCGCCGGCTGGAAGGCCCCGAACAGCGCCAGCATCTCCCCCCAGAACCCCGCCAGGCCCGGCAGCCCGAGCGAGGCGATCGACGCGAACGTGAGCACCGAACCCAGCCGCGGCAACGTGGCCAGCATGCCGCCGCCCATCGACGGCATGTCGGCGGTGTGGTAGCGGTCTTTGACCGCCCCGGCCAGGAAGAACAGCAGGCCGGTGATCAGGCCGTGGGCGACGTTGGCGAAGAGGGCGCCGTTGATGCCCACGGGGGTCAGCGTGGCGAAGCCCAGCAGGACGAAGCCCATGTGGCCGACGGAGGAGTAGGCGATCATGCGTTTGAGGTCGCGCTGCGCCAGGCAGGCCAGGGCGCCGTAGACGATGCCGACGACGGCGAGCGCGCCGAGCCACGGCGCCACGGCCGCGGCTCCCTCGGGGAGGATGGGGATGGCGATCCTGGCGAAGCCGTACGTGCCCATCTTGAGCAGCACCCCGGCGAGCAGCACGGAGCCCACGGTGGGAGCCTCGGTGTGGGCGTCGGGCAGCCAGGTGTGCAGCGGCCACATGGGCGTTTTGACCGCCAGGCCCACCCCGATCGCCACGAACGCCAAGATCTGCACGGATCTCGCCATGCCGGCACCGTGGGCCGCGGCCAGCGCCTCGATGTCGAGCGTGCCGGTCTGCGCCCACACGAGCAGCAGGCCGAGCAGCATCACGACCGAGCCGAGCAGGGTGTACAGGATGAACTTGACCGACGCCGCCCTGCGCCCCTCGCCGCCCCAGATGCCGATCAGGAAGTACATCGGGATGAGCACGACCTCGAAGAACACGAAGAAGAGCAGCAGGTCGAGGGCGAGGAACGTGCCGATCATGCCGACTTCGAGCACGAGCAGCGTGAACACGAGCGCTCTCGGCCGCGCCCTCATGAGCTGCTCGCCGGCCCGCGCTCGGCCCCAGCAGAGGTAGACGAAGCACAGGAACGTCAGCAGGGCCGTCAGCGCGACCAGCGGCAGCGAGATCCCGTCGACGCCAAGGTGGAAGCGGAGCCCCAGCCCGGCGATCCACGGCCGGTCGACCTCGAACTGCGGGCGCCCGGCCTGGCCGTAGTCGAACGCCGCCACCAGCAACACGGCCAGCGCCAGCGTGACGCCGGACAGGGCCAACCCGTACGCGCGCAGATGGGGACGGAGCGCGTGCGGCGCAAGGAGCAGCAGGAGCGCGCCGAGCAGCGGCACGGCCAGCAGCGCGACGGGAAGCCAGCCCATCATGTGAACACCACCGCCCCGACCACGATCAGCAGGACACCGGCCAGCAGCCCGCTCACGTAGAGCTGCACGTTGCCGTTCTGGACGAATCTCAGCGCTCCCGACAGGCCACGCGCCGACCTGCCCGACCCGCGCACCGCGCCGTCCACGACCCGGTCGTCCATGCTGACCACGAGCCTGGCCAGCGCCATGGCCGGGCGTACGAAGAGCGCGGCGTAGAGGCCGTCCACGTAGAACGCCCGCTCGCACGGCAGCCGGAACGGCCCCAGCAGGCGGGCCGGGTCGGCGCCGGGATCAATGCGCCAGAACGCGTAGACCACCCCCGCGCCGAGCAGAGCGAGCACGACGCTGGTTGCCGCCACGCCCAGGGCGAGGTGCGGCTCGACGGCGAAGCCCAGCAGCAGGGCAGGAAGGGCGAGCAGGGCGACGGGCACGAGCATCGAGCGCGGGGCCTCCCTGCCGTCCACGACGTGGGCGGTGCCGGGCTCGGGCTCGGGGAGCGCCGCGGGTGACGCCTCGCCGAAGAACGTACGTAGCCAGGCCCTGGTGGCGTACGCGCCGGTGACGGCCACGGTCGCGAGCGCGCAGGCGTACAGGAGCAGGGCGGCCGCGTCGGTGAGGCCCCCGGTCGTGAGCGCGCCGTCCATCGCCACGAGGAGGCCGTCCTTGCTGAAGAAACCGCTGGCCGGCGGGAGGCCCATCAGCGCGGCGAACCCGATCGTCGTCGCCGCGAACGTGACCGGCAACTCCCGGCGCAGGCCGCCCATCTGGGACATCAGGTTGGAGCCGACGTGGTGGATGACCACGCCCGCACAGAGGAACAGCAGCGCCTTGAACGCCCCGTGCGTCACCAGGTGGAAGACGGCCGACGTGTCGGAACCCGCGGCGAGCCCGCCGGCCATGTAGGCGAGCTGGCTGACCGTGGAGTAGGCGAGCACACGCTTCAGGTCGTCCTGCGCCAGCGCGGCCAGCGCGGCGCCCAGCATGCCCAGCGCGGCGATGACGGCCAGCACGTCGAGCGTGGGCCGGGCGGCCAGGAACGCGGGGAAGAGCCGGGCCACGATGAAGATCCCGGCGGCGACCATGGTCGCGGCGTGGATGAGGGCGCTGATCGGCGTCGGACCGGCCATCGCGTCGGGCAGCCAGGTGTGCAACGGCACCTGGGCGCTCTTGCCCGCCACCCCGGCCAGCAGCAGCATCGTGGCCGTCACCAGGGTGGCCGGCGACATCTCCGGCACCTTCGCCAGCACGTCGGCGACGCGGAAGCTGCCCGCGGCCAGGCCCAGCACGAAGATGCCGAAGAGGAAGCCGACGTCGCCCAGGCGGGTGACGAGGAACGCCTTGACCGCCGCGCGCGAATTGCCGCGGTCTTCCCACCAGTGGCCGATGAGCAGATAGGAGCAGAGGCCCATGATCTCCCAGCCCACGTAGAGGACCAGGAGGTCGCCCGCGTAGACGACCAGCAACATCGCGCTGGTGAACAGGCTGATGAACGCGCTGTAAGAGGGGTAGCGCGGGTCGTCTCTGAGGTAGCCGACCGAGTAGATCTGTACGGCCAGGGCGACGAGGGTCACCAGGACCCCGAGAATGCCCGACAGGTTGTCGGCCTGCAGGGTGAGCGAGATCGGCACGCCGCCGGTGACGATCGTGCCGTAGGTCTGGCCGGTGGGCGGCGATGTGGTGGCGCCTTCGCCGTTGAGGAAGGCGAACCCCGGGCCCCAGGCCAGCCAGATGGCCAGGACGGCGGAGGCGGCCGTGGGCAGGACGGCGATCCAGGCCGCCCTGGTGTTCGCCCGCACGCTCGCCACTCTGGCCGTGCCGGCTCCTGATGTCGGGGCGAGGTCTTCGGTCGCCGGCCCTCGTCTGTGGGGCAGGCGGGAGAGCAGCAGGCCCGCGAAGGCGGCGAGGAACGGCAAAAGGACGGCCAGCAGGGGGAATGTCGTCATCGCCGGCCCCCTCGCTTGACGGGCTTCTCGCCCCCGCGACCGCCGGCATCCTGGCCCGGGCCCTGGTCCTGATCTGGGCCCTGATCCTGGTCCTGGTCCTGGTTCCGGGCTTGGACACGGTCCTGGTTCTGGTCTGCTCGGTTCGCGTCGGGGTCGGCCGTCCTGTCGGACCGGAGAGCGGTGGTGTCGGCTGAGGTCGGTGGTGCTGTGCCGGGCTCGGCGTCGTGGCCGGGGTGGTCGGCGCGCGTTTCCGCCGGAGCCAACGGGCTGGGCGGGTCGTTCGCGGTGAGCGGATCGATGGACGTGCGTGGCGCAGTCCGCAGCCCGTCGTCGGTGCGCACGCTCGGTACGGTCCGCGGACCGGCGGTGGACGTACCTGGTGCGGTCTGCGGACCGGCGGTGGGCATGCTCGGCACGGTCTGCACGCCCCGGGGGTCGTCGGTGGGCTCGGCGAGGTCGCGGAGGTGGTCGATGTCGACGGTGCGGCGGTTGCGGTAGAGCGCCAGGATGATGGCCAGGCCCAGGCCCACCTCCGCCGCGGCGATGACGATGACGAAGAGGGTGAGCACCTGACCGCTGTGCAGGCGATCGCCCAGCCACACGTCGAACGCGACCAGGTTGAGGTTGACGGCGTTGAGCATCAGCTCGACCGACATCAGCACCAGAATCGTGTTGCGCCGGGCGAGCACGCCGTAGACGCCCACGGAGAACAGGAGCGCGGAGACGATCGCCGGGTAGACGATGTGCACTAGTGACCCCCGGTCTGCTCGGGTGGTGTGCTGCCCATGGTCTGGTCGGACGGCGAAGTGTTCTCAGACTGGACCGGAGGCTGCCCGCCTCTGGACCGTGCCCCAGGCTGCAGGCCTCCGGGTTGGGTCGGGGACTCGACGCTGCCGGGCTGGGCCGCAGGGTGAATGGTTTCCGGGCTGCTCGGAGAGGAGGAGTTTCCCGGCCGGCCGGGGGGCGGTGCGCTCGCGGGCTCGGCGGGTGGGCCGCCGGCTATGTCGGTGCGGGACAGCACGATCGCGCCGATCAGCGCGGCGAGCAGCAGCACGGACAACGCCTCGAAAGGCAGCACCCAGGTGGCGAACACGCTGGCGCCGAGCTCTTTGGCGGCACCCTTGCCCGGGTGCAGCGGGGCGTAGGCGGTGCGGAAGCCGTCGATCACCACGGTGACCAGGAGGGCCGCCGTCGCCACCGCCACCACGGCGGCGACCACCCGGTTGCCGCCGTCGAGATCCGTGGAAGGGCCGATGGGAGCGCGGGTGAGCATGATGCCGAACAACATCAGCACGACCACCGCGCCGACGTAGATCAGGACCTGGACCCAGGCCACGAACTCCGCCGTCAGCACGAGATAGCCGCCGGCCAGCGCGCCGAAGCAGACCACCAGCCAGAGAGCGGCGTGAACGAGTTGCCTGGTCGTGACGACGAGCAGCGCCGATCCAACCGCTACCGCGCCCAGCAGCAAGAAGACGATCTCTTGCCCGGTGGGTGACAGGTAGGAGGGCACCGCCTCGGTCACGACTCCTCCTCGGACTCCCCTGTGTCGTCAGGACCGAGCCGCCCTGGCGGACGGATGGACCGTGGATCGGCCATCCTGCGCTTGCGGGGGCTCGCGGGTGAAGTTTGCTCCGGCGAGCCGGGCTCGGGTGGTGGCCGGCTCGAAGCTGTGGACAACTTGTCTGAGGACGGCTGGCCTGTGGATGAAGCCGCTCCCCGAGAGGGAGCCGATCTTTGGGGGTGAGCTGCCGACTCCTCGGAGTGAGCAGGTCCCTGAGAATGACCTCCCGGCCCCTCAGAGTGAGCAGGTCTCTCAGAGCGGTCTGCGGAGCGTCCGGTGTCCTCCGCCGATTCAGGCTTGGAATCCTCAGGGCCGGGCGAGAGGGCCGCTGGTCCGCTGAAGGACGTGTCGGTGGGCGTCGCTTCCTCGATGGAGGTGTCTGTGCCGGCGTCTTCCCCTGCGGCGGTGCCGGTGGTGGGTTTGCCGGGGTCCGTGGAGGTGTCGTGGTCGGTCTCTGGCGTGCGGGTGTCCGTCGGGTCAGGGCTTTCGGCTGGAGCGTCGCCCTGAGGACGGGACGGAAGAGCTCCAGGAGGGCGGATGGCCCGCACGTTGGCCATTGATCGGCGTGGACGCTCGCGACCGCCTGTGGGCCGTGACGGTGCCGCAGGGCCTGTCGTGGGCGCGCCTGTGGCCAGCTCAGGCGTGCCGGACGTGGACCTCTCCTCGGCGGCTCCGGCGGAGGGCTCGGACGGGCCGCGTGACGGCTTCGTGGTTCCGCGTGACGGTTCCGTCGTGCCGGGCGTTGCTCCGCTCACCGATGCTGACGTTCCGGACGACCGCCCGCTCTCAGGCTCTGACGTGCTGGACGATCTTCCGTTCTCAGGCTTTGGCGTGCTGGCGCTGGGCTCGCGTGCACCGGCGGCGCGCTTCGGTCGGGCGGTCGCGGGATCCGCTGTGCCGTCAGGATCTGTCGCGCTCGCGGGGTGCGCTGTGCCGTCAGGGTCCGTTGCGCTCGCAGGGGGCGCTGTGCCCGCTCCTGGCGCCGGAGAGTCTGCTCTGGAGCCGGGCGTAGCGGTCGCGCGCCCACCCTGGGCGGTTCCCTGCGTACCGGCTTCTGGCGCAGTGCCGGATGCGGGCTCCGAGCCGGTAGACGGAGCGGTGCCGGACGCGGGCTGTGGTGCGGTGGGGGGCTCGCCGGACGGTGAGGTGCCGGACGCGGGCTTCGGTGGTGTGGGCCGCCTGCCGGACGGTGTGGTGCGGGCGGCGCGGTCGGCGGCAGGGCGGCGCGGGGCGGCCGTGAGTTCCTTCGGTGGCTCGGCGCCGGGGTCGTGGGCAGGAGGCGGCGGTACGGTCTGGGTCCAGGCGGCTAGCTTGTCCTTCTCGTGGAGAAGGTTGCGGATGTCGCCCTCGGCGTACTCGAACTCCGGCGACCAGAAGAGGGCGTCGAACGGGCACACCTCGATGCAGATGCCGCAGTACATGCACAGGGAGAAGTCGATGGCGAAGCGGTCGAGGACGTTGCGCTGGCGGGCGCGGCCGCCCTCGGGTGCCGGGATCGTCTCCTTGTGCGAGTCGATGTAGATGCACCAATCGGGACATTCACGGGCACAGAGCATGCAGGAGGTGCAGTTCTCCTCAACCAGGGCGATAACACCCCGGCTCCGCGGCGGCAGAGCGGGCTTGACCTCGGGATACTGCTGCGTTACCGATTTACGCAGCATGTGGCGAAGGGTGATGGACAGCCCTTTTGCCAGTCCGACTCCCGGTATCCGCCCCATGTTCAACATCATGACGCACTTGGCCTCGCAGGTGAATGAGCCAGAGCATTGTCCCCAGTTTTTCCACAGCTATCCACAGGCTGAGTGGCGGTTATCCACAACCTGTGCACTCGCCCGATATGACCGGTCGCTGAACGATAGTCTCTCCGCCATGCAGCACAGCCATTCAGTCCGTCCCAGTGGCGGGAGGTGGGCGGCCGCCGTCTTGTGGGCCTGCCTGCCCCTGTTCACCTGCGGCCTGGCGACCCCGTTCTGCATCGGGTTCGCGGCTTACTGGTTGCGAAACGTCTGGCACTTCGTCGCCGCGTGCGTCTACCTCGTCGGTGTCGGCTCGTTCACGATTTCGGCCCTCGCGTACGCCAACTTCGAGGACATCCCGGAGCCCCTGGCCGTTCTGGTCACCCTCGGGCTGCTGCTCAGCTGGGGCGGAGGGGTCATCCATTCGGGCATTCTCGTGCCCCAGATGGTGCGCTCCCGCCTCCGAGCGACGTCCCTTCCTCCGCACCGGCCGGTGGACGTGCACAAGCGCACCACCTCCCCCAGCCTTCGGCAACAGCCGCGTCCGGGGCAGCCCGAGTGGATCGGCCACTACCGGGTGCTCCGGCAACTCGGACGGGGCGGGCAGGGGGCCGTCTATCTGGCGGCGGCGCCCAACGGGGCACAGGTGGCCGTGAAAGTGCTGCATGACCTGGTCGACGAGGTGGCGCGGAAAAGGTTCGCGCGAGAGGTGGACGCGGCCCGGCGGGTGGCGACGTTCTCCACGGCCCGCCTGCTCGATGTGAACATCTCCGGCCAGCACCCCTACATCGTCAGCGAATATGTCGAGGGCCCGTCGCTCGAGCAACTGGTCAAGAAGCATGGGCCGCGCGACGAGGACGGCCTGACCCGGCTGGCGCTGGCCACGGCCGGGGCACTGGCGGCCATCCACAAGGCGGGCATCGTCCATCGCGACTTCAAGCCGAGCAACGTGCTGATCGGGCACGACGGCCCCCGGGTGATCGACTTCGGCATCGCCAAGGCGCTCGACCAGGTGACCATGACGACGGGGAAGATGGTCGGCACGCCGCCCTACATGTCGCCCGAGCAGCTCTCCGGAGAGACCGTGGGCCCGCCCTCCGACGTGTTCAGCTGGGCATCGACGATCATCTTCGCGGCCACGGGCCGACCCGCGTTCGGAGAGGACACGGTGCCTGCCGTGTTCAACCGGGTGCTCACCATTCAGCCTGATCTGTCGCCGCTACCGCCCGCTATACGAGGGATCGTGGGCGCGTGCCTCAACAAGCGACCGGACGAACGGCCCTCGGCCTCCGACGTGATGCTGGCCATCGTTCACTGACGCTCGATCCGCCCCCACCCCCACGCTTCCCCCACCCTTTTCGGGGAGGGCAATCGGCGCGTCCCGCGGCGCACGGCCGGCTGGCGACCGTAGTGCCGCGGGGGATAGGTGCGCGACCGGCCAGAGGTCATGGTGCTGCGTGCGAGCACTTCAGCACCTGTGGCGCGGCATCGACCGGCCGGGCAGGTGTCTCGGCCTGGCCAGGGGAGGCGTTCCGTCAGATGAGGACCTTGACGACCCCGGTGAGCGCCAGCTGCACGAGCGCCAGCGGGACCAGCCCGGCCCAGGCCAGCTTCTGCAACTGGTCCTCACGCAGCCGCGGATAGGTCACCCGTAGCCAGATCACCACGAACGCCAGCGCGAACACCTTGAGCAGGGTCCACAACCAGCCGGGCAGGAACGGCCCGTGCCAGCCGCCCAGGAACAGGACGGTGGTCAGGAACGACAGGACCACGATCCCGACATATTCGGAGAGCATGAACAGCGCGAAGCGCATGCCGGTGTACTCCGTCATCGGGCCCATGATGATCTCGGACTCGGCGATCGGCATGTCGAACGGCGGGCGCCGCAGCTCCGCCAGCCCGGCCACGAAGAAGACGACGCCGCCGATGGCCTGCCACGGCAGCCACCACCACTGCCACGCCTCGACGATGCCGGGGATCGACAGCGTGCCCGCAGCCATCGCCACCGACGAGGCCGCCAGCACGAGGGGCAGTTCGTACGCCATGAGCTGGGCCGCCGAGCGCATGCCGCCGAGTACGGAATACTTGTTGGCCGAGGCCCACCCGGCCATGATCGCGCCCAGCACGCCCACGCCCATGACGGCCAGCACGAAGAAGAGGCCGAGGTCGAGGTCGACGGCCACGAGGCCGCGGTCGAGAGGGATGGCGATCAGCACGAGGAGATACGGCACGAGCGCCACACCCGGGGCGATCATGAAGATGCGGCGGTCGGCCGCGGCCGGGACGACGTCCTCCTTCTGCGCGAACTTCACCCCGTCGGCGATGAGCTGCGCCCAGCCGTGGAAGCCGCCCGCGTACATGGGCCCCAGCCGCGACTGCATGTGCGCCATGACCTTGTGCTCGGTCTGCCCCACGATCAGCGGCAGCACCAGGAACACGATGAGGATGACGGCGAAGCTCAGCACCACGTCAAGCATCGGGCGGCCCCCAGCCGGCTGGAACTCCTGGCGGAAGCGTCTTGCGGCGGCTCGGGGCGCCGTGCCCTGACTCGCCGGGTTCCTTGGCGCCGGGCCACGCCTTGGCCACGCGGGCGGCCAGGACGAAGTCCTTACACAGCGGGTGGCCCTCGAAGCCGTCGGGCAACAGCAGCGGCACCAGGTGGGGGTGACCGTCGAAGATCACCCCGAACATCTCGTACGTCTCGCGCTCGTGCCAGTTGGCGCCCCTGTAGACGTCGACGGCGCTGGGCAGGTGGGGGTCGGCGCGCGGGACTCGGGTGCGCAGCAGCAGGCGGGTGCGGGCGTCGGGGTTGTAGACGTGGGCCACGATCTGGAACGTGTCCGGCGGGTCGTCGACGCCGGTCAGCCAGTCGAAGAAGGTGTGGCCGAGTTCGTCGCGGACGAACGTCAGCAGCTCGATCCAGTCGTCGGGGGCGACGTCGACGGTGACGTCGCCGTACGACTCGGTGACCTCGGCGCGCCCGCCGAACCGTTCGGCGATGCGGGCGCTCACGCCTCCTCCGACGAGTGGGCGCGTGACCGCAGGTAGCGGTCGCTGAGCTTTTCCCCGGCGATCTTCTCCTGGAGCTTGGTGATGCCGTAGAGGAGCGCCTCGGGCCTGGGCGGGCAGCCGGGGACGTAGATGTCCACGGGGATGATCTGGTCGACGCCGTTGGTCACGCAGTAGGAGTCCCAGTAGGGGCCTCCGCTGTTGGAGCATGCTCCGAACGAGATCACGTATTTCGGGTCGGGCATCTGCTCGTAGAGGCGCTTGACGGCGGGGGCCATCTTGTCGGTGACCGTGCCGGAGACGATCATGAGGTCGGCCTGCCTGGGGCCGTTCGCGAACGGGATGACGCCGAAGCGGATGAAGTCGTGGCGGCTCGCCGACGTCGCGATGAACTCGATGGCGCAGCAGGCCAGCCCGAAGTTGAACACCCACAGCGAATAGCGCCTGCCCCAGTTGAGCACGAAGCGCATGGGTTTGGGGGCCAACCTGGAGATCGGCCCCACTGTGGGCATCGGGAGATCCGTTGCTGCCATGTCGCCATTCTTACGCGGATCAGGGGGAACGCAAAGGAATCTTCCCCGGCTTGAACAGGCGTTGGGACTGGGCCGGGGTCAGGGGTAGAGGCGGACATGGCACACATGGCTCGCGACGTGCCACATCCTCACGTCCAGGTGAGCACGCGCTTGCGCCACGCGTAGACGATGCCGAGGGTGATGAATCCCAGGAACACGAACATCTCGACGAGCGTGGTCAGCCCGTAGCCGGGGGCGTCGAAGACGGTCGCCCAGGGGAACAGGAAGACGGCGTCCACCGCGAACACCACGTAGAGGTACGTGAAGACGTAGTAGCGGACCTGGGACTGCGCCCAGCCCTCGCCCACCGGGTCGACCCCGCACTCGTACGTGGTCAGCTTGTCGGGGGTGGGCCTGGACGGGCGGAGCAGGCGGTTGGCGAACAGGGCGCCGGCCACGATGGCGACGCCGATGGCGAGCAGCGCGGCGACGAGCACGTAGGACCCGAAATAGCCGTCCATGACGGGATGGTAACTCAAGGAGACCCAAACCGGGGGGGGTGGTCAAAAGTCCGTTCCTGATCATCCCAAATCAGAGTAAATGGGAAGATCACCCCCATACCCTGACATGCATGCGCAAAAAGCGATTCTCTTCAGGAATCGCTCTGCTGGCCCTCTCGGCGTCCGGTTGCGGCGTGACCGCAGCCGTGCCCGACGGGGACATCGTGGTCCCGGCAGAGCCGACATCGATCGACTTTGTCGACCCCACGACCGTGGTCGGCCTGTCCACCAGGACGCTCACCGAAGGCGACTCCACCAACGACAGATACGCGCACATCACCTACCCCGAGGTGGACGAGGCCCCCGCGCTCAACCGGACGCTGCGCGAGCGGGTACGCGAGCAACTGCGTGTCTTCCGCGAGCGCACGAAGACGAGGGCGCCCCGCCTGCGGCCTGAGCTGAACGTGACCTGGCGGCTCGCCGCCGCCTCCCCCGAGGCGGTCGCCGTGCGGTTGCGCACCGGCGAGAAGCTGACGGCGGGCTGGGGTTACTCCACGCGGACGTACTGGTTCGACCCGCACGAGGGCAAGGCGGTCCGCTCCTCCGGGCTGCTCGCGGGCAAGGATGCGATGCGCAGGCTGGGCGTGCTGGTCAAGCGGCGGCTGCTCCAGGAGCGCGGGTCGCAGATCGAGGCGGACGGGATCATCGCGGACGGCGACCGGTTCGACTCGATGGCCTTCAACCGTGACGGGGACCTGGTGGTCGAGTTCGACGACTGCCAGGTCGGGCCGTGCCGGCTGGGCCGGGTGGCCGCGGCTGTGCCGGCGGACGACGTGGCGCCGCTGCTGTCCGACCTGGGGACGCGGGCCCAGGAGGGCGTCAGGACGGCGGCGCGGAAGGCCGCAGAGCTTATGAACGGGGACAGGAACGGGCCCCCGCCCACGGACGACCCCGCGAACAACACCGAGGCCGTCAGGAACCTGGCCGTGACCACCGACTGCGCCGAGACCAAGTGTGTGGCGCTGACGTTCGAGGACGGTCCCGGCCCCAACACCGGCGCGCTGCTCGACAAACTCCAGGAGGGCAAGGCGCGGGCCACGTTCTTCCCTCTCGGCACGAACACCGCCGCCAATCCCGATCTGGTGCTGCGGATGAGCGCCGAGGGGCACCTGGTCGGAAACCACGGCTGGACGCACAGGAACCTTTCCGACCTGCCCACCAGCAAGATCGCCGACTCGCTGAGGCAGGCCGGGAACACGATCTCCGCCGCGACCGGGCGGACGCCGACGCTCGTACGGCCGCCGTACGGGGCCGTGGGCCCGAAGTTGCGCGCCGTCGCGGCCGATCAGGGCGTGTCGCTGGTGACCTGGGACGTCGACGCCCACGACCACAAGGGCGGGAAATCTGCCGACATCGCCGACCGAGCGGTGCGCGCGGCGCATCCAGGTGCGATCATTCTCATGCACGACATCCATCGGGAAACCGTCGATGCGGTTCCGGACATCCTCGAAAGGTTGCGCGGGAAGGGTTACAGCTTTGTCACCGTTCCTGAGTTGTACGGCTCTGCGGGGATGCAGGCCGGACGCATGTACAGGTCAGGGAGCGAGCAGCCCCGGACATAGCGCGCGTGTAGGGGGACGTATAGTTGGCGCACGTGACCCGAACCGTCCTGTTCGCCCGCCTGCATGTGGACCTCTGCAGGCTCGCGTCCGGGCTGTGTCGTCGTTCTCCCACCTCACCCTGACCCCGCCCGCGTTTACCCGCTTTCGCGGCCAGTAAAACGCGTGACCTTCCGAGGATCTAGCATGGAAACAGAGAACGCGCCTACATCAACCGCGCCTTGGCGCGTCGAGGAGGACTGAGCTGTGACGAAGCAGGTCCAGCAACTCGACCGCGTGATCATCAGATTCGCTGGAGACTCCGGCGACGGCATGCAGCTCACCGGCGACCGTTTCACGGCGGGCACGGCGGAGTTCGGCAACGACCTGTCGACACTGCCCAACTTCCCCGCCGAGATCCGCGCGCCCGCGGGCACGCTGCCCGGTGTCTCGAGCTTCCAGCTGCACTTCGCCGACCACGACATCCTCACGCCCGGCGACGCGCCGAACGTGCTCGTGGCGATGAACCCGGCCGCGCTGAAGGCCAACCTGGGCGACCTGCCCAGGGGCGCCGACATCATCGCGAACACCGACGAGTTCACCAAGCGCAACCTGCAGAAGGTCGGCTACGCCACCAGCCCGCTCGAGGACGACTCCCTGAGCGAGTGGCGCGTGCACGCGGTCCCGCTGACCTCGCTGACCGTCAAGGCACTCGAAGACTTCGACCTGTCGAAGAAGGACGCCGAGCGGTCGAAGAACATGTTCGCCCTCGGCCTGCTGTCCTGGCTCTACCACCGGCCGACCGAGCACACCATCAAGTTCCTCGAGCAGAAGTTCGCCAAGAAGCCCGACATCGCCAAGGCCAACATCGCGGCCTTCCAGGCGGGCTGGAACTACGGGGAGACGACCGAGGGCTTCTCGGTGAGCTACGAGGTCAAGCCAGCGCGGCTGGCTCCGGGCGTCTATCGCAACATCTCCGGCAACCAGGCGCTCGCCTACGGTCTGATCGCCGCCAGCGTGCAGTCGAGGTTGCCGCTCTTCCTGGGGTCCTACCCGATCACCCCGGCGAGCGACATCCTGCACGAGTTGTCCAAGCACAAGCGGTTCGGGATCCGCACCTTCCAGGCCGAGGACGAGATCGCCGGTGTCGGCGCGGCGCTCGGGGCCGCGTTCGGCGGGGCGCTGGGCGTGACCACCACGTCGGGCCCCGGCGTGGCGCTGAAGGCCGAGACCGTCGGCCTGGCGGTCACCACCGAGCTGCCGCTGATCGTCGTCGACGTGCAGCGTGCGGGGCCGAGCACCGGCATGCCGACCAAGACCGAGCAGACCGACCTGCTGATGGCCCTGTTCGGCCGCAACGGCGAGTCGCCGGTGCCGGTGGTGGCACCGATGTCGCCGAGCGACTGCTTCGACGCGGCCATCGAGGCGGCCAGGATCGCCGTCAAATATCGCACGCCTGTCATGTTGTTGTCGGACGGCTACCTCGCCAACGGCTCGGAGCCCTGGCGCCTGCCCGAGATTTCCGATCTGCCGGACATCTCGCAGGAGTTCACGACCGCCTCGAACGGCGAGGACGGCACGTTCCTGCCCTTCAAGCGTGACACCGAGACCCTCGCCCGCCCGTGGGCCATCCCCGGCACCCCCGGCCTCGAACACCGCATCGGCGGCATCGAGAAGGCCGACGGCACCGGCAACATCTCCTACGACCCCGCCAACCACGACCTGATGGTCCGCACCCGGGCCGCCAAGATCGCCGGCATCGACGTGCCCGACCTCGAGGTCGACGACCCCGACGGCGACGCGAGGGTGCTCGTCATCGGGTGGGGCTCGACGTACGGCCCGATCGCCGCCGCCGTACGGCGCATCAGGAAGGGCGGCGGCAAGGTCGCCCAGACCCACCTGCGCCACCTCAACCCGCTGCCCGCCAACACCGGCGAGATCCTCAAGCGCTACGACAAGGTGCTGCTGCCCGAGATCAACCTGGGCCAGCTGGCCCTGCTGCTGCGGGCCCGCTACCTCGTCGACGTGATCAGCTACAACCGTGTGCGCGGGCTCCCGTTCAAGGCCGAGGAGCTGGCCGGAGTCATCCAGGACGTGATCGACAGTGACCAGTGAACCATTGTTCGCCTCCGGCAAGACTTCGGTGAACGGGAAGGGGCTCTCGCTCGTTCCCAAGACCGACGTTAAGCAGAGCCTGAAGGACTTCAAGTCCGACCAGGAGGTGCGCTGGTGCCCGGGCTGCGGCGACTACGCGATCCTGGCCGCGGTGCAGAGCTTCCTGCCCGAGCTGGGGCTCAAGCGCGAGAACATCGTGTTCGTGTCGGGCATCGGGTGCTCGTCGCGGTTCCCGTACTACCTGAACACCTACGGGTTCCACTCCATCCACGGGCGCGCGCCCGCGATCGCGACCGGCCTGGCCGCCTCGCGGCCCGACCTGTCGGTGTGGGTGATCACCGGTGACGGCGACGCGCTGTCGATCGGCGGCAACCACCTGATCCACGCGCTTCGCCGCAACGTCAACCTCAACATCCTGCTGTTCAACAACCGGATCTACGGTCTGACCAAGGGCCAGTACTCCCCGACGAGCGAGGTCGGCAAGATCACCAAGTCGACGCCGATGGGGTCGCTGGACAAGCCGTTCAACCCGATCTCGCTGGCCATCGGCGCCGAGGCGTCCTTCGTGGCCAGGACCATCGACTCCGACCGCAAGCATCTGCAGTCGGTGCTGCGCGAGGCGACCGCGCACCGCGGCACGTCGCTGGTCGAGATCTACCAGAACTGCAACATCTTCAACGACAACGCCTTCGAGCAGCTCAAGGACCCCGAGGTCCGCGACGACATCACGGTGCGGCTGGAGCACGGCCAGCCGATCGTGAGCGCCTCGAAGGCCGTCGTACGCGCCGCGAACGGGGGCATCGAGGTGGTGGCCCGCGACAGCGTGGGCGACGACCAGATCCTCGTGCACGACGCGCACAACCCCGACCCGTCGGTGGCCTTCGCGCTCAGCAGGCTCGATGAGCCGGCGTTCGAGCACGTGCCGATCGGCATCTTCCGGCAGGTCGCCCGACCGGCCTACGACACGCTCATGGCCGAGCAGCTCGACGAGGCCGCGGCCCGCACGGGGGCCGGCGATCTGAGCGAGCTGCTGCTGGGTGGCGACACCTGGCGCATCAGCTGATTTTTCGCGAATATGCCAGGGTGGCGAAGACGTGGTCGTATGTCATAGCCGCGGTCGCCGCTCTGGCCCTGACCGTCACGGTCGCCCAGCAACTCGGCGAGCCCGCGGGCCGGGCCTCGCAGAGCCCGGCCGCGCCCGGGAGCCCGCCTCCGGAGACCGGCGGGCCGGGCCCTCCCGGCTTTCCCGACGCGGCCTCCACGGGCGTCCCGCCCGGCACCACGCTCACCGTCGTCACCGGTGACCAGACCTTCGCCAAGGACGGCGAGGTCGTCGAGGGGAAGGTCTTCCACGGCTTCGTGGTGGTGACCGCGCGCGGTGTCACGTTCCGCAAATGTGTCTTCCGCGGCGCGGCGACCTCCGACGTGCGGCCGCTGCTCGACACCGAGCAGGCCAAGGAGACGGTGGTGGAGGACTCGGAGTTCTACCCCGCCCATCCCTCGCCGTCCATCGACGGCATCTGGGCGGCTTCGACGAAGATCTACCGCTCGGAGTTCCGTGGCACGGTGGACGGCGTCAAGGCCCACACCGCCACCCTGGTCCAGGACTCCTACATCCACGACCTGAGCTGGTTCGCCCACGACCCCGACCAGGGCGGTGGCCCCACCCACAACGACGGCGTCCAGGCCTTCGCCGACCAGAGCGGGGTCACGCTGCGGCACAACACGATCGACCTGTCCACCACGCGCGACCCGAACGCGGCCGTCCAGTCTTCGGCCGACGAACTGCGGGTGGAGGACAACTACCTCGACGGCGGCGCCTGCGTCGTCAACATCGACCACACGCCGCTGGACCGCCCGCTGGCCGGGCAGCGCGTCACCGGCAACCGGTTCGGGCGCAACTCCGCGCACGACTGCCCGATCCTGCTGAGCACCCGCTCCGAGCTCGCCGCCAAGGCGGGCAACGTCTGGCACGACACGGGCCAGGCCATCCCCTCACCGGAACAACACGACTAGCCGGAGGCCGTATGTCAGCCTGGCGGGGGACGCGCGCGCTGGTCACCGGCGCCACCGGGTTCATCGGCTCCCACCTGGTCCGCCGCCTGGCCGGGCTGGGCGCGCGGGTGCACGCGGTCAGCCGCCGCCCGCCGGCGGCCACCGGGCACGGCGAGCGCTGGCACGCGGCCGACCTGCGCGACGCCGCCGCGACGGCCGCCCTGGTGGACGCGGTCCAGCCGGAAGTGGTCTTCCACCTGGCCAGTGAGGTCACCGGCGCCCGCGAGCCGGACGTCGTGGCGCCGACGCTGGCGGGCAACCTGGGCGCCGCCGTCAACCTGCTGAGGTCCGTGACCGGCACCCCCGTCCGCAGCGTGGTGCTGGCGGGCTCGGTGGAGGAGCCGGGCGACGGGCAGGCGCCGAGCTCGCCGTACGCGGCGGCGAAGGCCGCGGCGACGGGGTACGCCCGAATGTTCCACGCCCTGTGGCGGGTTCCGGTCTCGGTGCTGCGCGTGGCGATGGTCTACGGGCCGGGCGAGCCGAACACGGCCAGGCTCGTGCCGTACGTGACGACGTCCCTGCTGAATGGGCGGTCGCCCCGGCTCACGTCCGGCACCAGGCTGGTCACCTGGGTGTACGTCGAGGACGTGGTGGACGCGTTCGTCCTGGCGGGGGCGGGGAGCGACGCGGCCGGGCACGTCCTCGACATCGGCACGCCGGAGCCGGTCTCCATCCGCGAGACGGTGGAGCTGCTCGCCGGCATCGTGGGCGGCATCGAGCGCGACAGCGCGGGTGGCGGCGCGGGTGGCCCGGCCCGGCCCGAGTTCGGCGCCGTCGCGGCCAGGCCGCTGGACCGTACGCAGCGCTCCGACCTCGGGCCCGCCGAGCGCGTGCTGAACTGGCGGCCGGCGACCACGCTCGAAGCCGGGCTGCGCCAGACCGTCGACTGGTACGCGAAACGGATGTAACGGTCCATCCTGGGTTGCGATAACTCTCCTGGTGACCTTCTGACCAGGGGGCAGGATGCGTGCGGTAACCAACCTGACCGTGCACGGCATCGGCGAGACGGCCCGCGCACTCGAACGGGGCGAGGACGCGACGTGGGTGACGGTCGAGCAGTTCGAGCAGGTGGTCGACGCGGTGGCCGGCCGCCCCGACGTGCGGCTCACGTTCGACGACGGGAACGCGTCCGACGTGGAGATCGCCCTTCCCCGGCTGGTGGAGCGGGGGCTGCGGGCGGAGTTCTTCGTCCTGGCCGGGCTGCTCGGCGAGCCCGGCAGGCTCGACGCCGACGGCGTGAGCGAGCTGGCCGGCGCGGGCATGCGGGTCGGCTCGCACGGCTGGGCGCACCGCGACTGGCGCACGCTGGACGGCCCGCAAGTGGCCGAGGAGTTCACCCGGGCCAGGGCCGTGCTCGCCGGGCTCGCCGGCGCGCCGGTGTCGCGGGTGGCGATCCCGTTCGGCTCCTACGACCGCCGGGTCCTGCGCCGGCTGCGGATGGCCGGGGTGACCCGCGCCTACACCAGCGACGGCGGCCGGGCCAGGCCGGGCTCCTGGCTCCAGGCCCGCACCAGCCTCCGGCACGACCTCGACGGCGCCTGGATCGGGCGGGTGCTCGACGGCAGAGCACCGCTCGCCCGGCGCGCGGGCAAGCTCGGCATGCGCCTGTACAAGCGGGTGCGCTGATGGGCCGGGTCGCCGTCGTGATCGTTGCCTACAACAGCGCGTCGGTGCTCGCGGGCTGCCTCGACTCGCTGGCGCGGGGCGCGGAAGGGGTGGAACTGGCGGACGTGGTGGTGGCCGACAACGCCTCCAAGGACGGCTCCGTCGCCGTCGCCGAGCGGGCCGGGGTCGCGGTGGTCCAGATCGGCAGGAACGCCGGGTACGCCGCCGCGATCAACGCCGGGACCGCCGTGCTCGACCTCGACCGGCTCGACGGCGTCTACGTGCTCAACCCCGACTGCCGGCTGCGCCCCGGATCGATCGCGCCGCTGCTCGGCTGCCTGCGGGAGCCGGGCAGGGGCATCGCGGTCCCCTACATGGTCAACCCCGACGGCACGCTCCAACCGTCGCTGCGCAGGTCGCCGACCGTGGGCAGGGCGCTGGCCGAGGCGCTGGTCGGCGGGGCGCTGGCCGGGCGCGTCGGCGGGCTGGGCGAGCTGGTGACCGATCCGCGCGACTACGCGCGTCCCGGCGCGTACGCCTGGGCGACCGGCGCGGCCATGCTGCTCTCGCCGCGGGTCATCCGCGAGGTGGGCGCTTGGGACGAGTCGTTCCTGCTCTACAGCGAGGAGACGGACTACTGCCTGCGCGCCGCCGACCTGGGATGGACGACGTGGTACGAGCCCGCGTCGGTGATCGAGCACATCGGCGGCGACTCGGGCGTCGATCCGACGCTGGCGGCGCTGCTCGTGGTGAACAAGGTGCGCCTGTACCGGCGGCGCCACGGGCCGGCGTCGGGGGCCGCGTACTATCTGGCCGTGCTGGCCGGTGAGGCGGTGCGGGCGCTGGCCGGGCGGCGTACGTCGCGGGCCTGTGTGGTGGCGCTGCTGCGGCCGTCACGCCGAATGACGGCGCTGCCGCAATGAGCGGGCCTCGGGTGGAGCCGTTCACCGCGCTCACCCCGGCTGAGCTGGAGTCCTGGCATGCGCTGCGGGCGGCTAACCCGGCCCTGGACAGCCCCTATTTCCATCCGGGTTTCGCGGCGGCCGTGCACGCCGCCGGGCGGCCCGTCCACGTGGCGGTCGCGGGCGACGGCGGGGCGCCCGTCGCGTTCCTGCCGCACCATCGCGAGGGGCGGCTGCTGCGCCCTGTGGGCTGGCCGGGCGCGGACTTCCAGGGCCCGATCCTGGCGGCCGGCACCGGGTTCCGGCCACTCGACCTGCTCGGGAACGGGGCCGCCGCCTACACGTTCGACCACCTGGTGGAGGCGGCGCCCGGTTTCGAGCGGTGGGTGGTCTCCCGCAGGCCGTCCCCCTACCTGGATGTGACCGGCGGGCTGGCGGGCTATCTGGGCCGGGCCTCGCGCAGCGGCAAGGAGAACATGGGCCAGGCCAGGCGTCGGGCCGCGAAGGCGGGGCGGGAGCTCGGGGAGCTGCGGTTCGTGGCGGACTCGTCCGACCCGAAGGCGCTGGCGCGGGTGATCGAGCTGAAGCGGGCGCAGTACGCCGCGACCGGCGCCAAGGACTACTTCGCCGAGCCGGACCGGGTCCGGCTGCTCGACGGCCTGCTGCGCGCCCGCGACCCCGGTTTCGGCGGATTGCTGTCCACGCTGCACGCGGGGGAGCACCTGCTCGCGGCGCACTTCGGGCTCAGGTCGGGTGCGGTGCTGCACTGGTGGTTCCCGGTCTACGACCCCGCCTTCGCCCGGCTGTCGCCGGGTTGGATCCTGCTGCGCGAGCTGGTGGCCGCCGCCCCGGCGCTCGGGGTCGCCCGCATCGATCTCGGCAGGGGCGAGGACGAGTACAAGCGGCGGGCGAAGACCGGCGAGAGCGTGGTCTGCCAGGGCGTCGTCACCAGAAATCCGGTACGCAGAGCCGTCGCGTCGGCGCTGTCGGAGGCGAGGTCGATCGCACGATCGGTCAGGGCGCGGAGAAAACCGTAACGTTCCAACGGACATGCCCGACATATCGGTGGAGGCGGGGGAAATCGCGCGCTGCCCTCCAGACGGCGGTCCACAGCAGACGGTCCCTAACGGAGGCGGCTGTGCGAATTAGTGTCTTCGGACTCGGTTACGTCGGATGCGTCTCGGCGGCATGCCTGGCCTCCATGGGGCACCAGGTCGTGGGCGTCGACGTCAACCAGGCCAAGGTCGATCTCATCAACGACGGCCGCGCGCCGATCGTCGAGGAGCGCATCGGGGAGCTGGTCGCGGCGTCCGTCGCCGGCGGCGCGCTGCGCGCTACCACGGACGCCGCCCAGGCCGTCAGGGACAGCGAGGTGTCGCTGGTCTGCGTGGGAACCCCGTCGGCGCCCAACGGCAGCCTGTCGACGACCTTCCTGGAGCGGGTGGCCGAGCAGATCGGCCGCTCGCTGGCCGCGGGCCACGTGGTGGTCTTCCGCAGCACGATGTTGCCGGGCACCTGCGCCGACCTGCTCGTCCCGATCCTGGAGCTGTCGTCGGGACTGCGGGCGGGCGTGGACTTCGGGGTGGCGGTCAACCCCGAGTTCCTGCGCGAGGGCACCAGCGTGCGCGACTTCTTCGCGCCGCCCAAGACGGTGATCGGCGAGTCGGACGGGGCCGCGGGCGACGTGGTCGCCGCGCTGTACGACGGGCTGCCCGGCGACGTCTTCAGAGTGCCGATCCCCGTCGCCGAGATGGCCAAATATGCGGACAACGCCTTCCACGCGGTGAAGATCGGGTTCGCGAACGAGCTGGGCGCGATCTGCCAGGCCATGGGGCTCGACTCGCACCGCGTGATGGACGTGTTCCTGGCCGACCGCAAGCTCAACATCAGCCCCGCCTACCTGCGGCCCGGCTTCGCCTTCGGCGGCTCCTGCCTCCCCAAGGACCTGCGCGGTCTGGTCTACGCGGCACGCAAGGCCGACGTGTCCGTCCCGCTGCTCTCCCACGTGCTCCCCGCCAACGAGGCGCACCTCCAACGCGCCTTCGACCTGGTCACCGCCGCGGGCCGGCGCAGGATCGGCCTGTTCGGGCTGTCGTTCAAACCCGGCACCGACGACCTGCGCGAGAGCCCTCTCGTCGAACTCGCGGAGCGGCTCCTCGGCAAGGGCTACGACCTGCGCATCTACGACGCCAACGTGACCCTGTCGCGGCTGGTGGGAGCCAACCGCGCCTACATCGCCGAACGCCTGCCCCACCTGGGCGAGCTGCTCGGCGACTCGGTGGACGAGGTGCTCCGGCACGCCGAGGTGTGCGTGATCGGGTGCGCGGACCCGACGGTGCTCGACGCGCTGAGCCGCGTGGGGGACCGCAGGATCGTCGATCTCGTACGCGTTCCTGACGCGGAGGCCCAGCGGGGCAGAAGGGACTACACAGGCATTGCGTGGTAGAGCGCTCATCCTCGTCGAGAATCTGTCCGTACCGATGGACCGGCGCGTCTGGCAGGAGTGCACGGCCCTGTACCAGGCCGGCTGGGAGGTGCACGTCATCTGCCCGCGCGGCGTCAAGCAGGACACCGAGCCCGATGCCGTCATCGACGGCATCCACATCCACCGCTACCCGCTGCGCGCCGCCACCGGCGGCCCCATCGGCTACCTCCGTGAATACGGCTCGGCGTTGTGGCACACCGTCCGCCTGGCCAGGCGGCTCGGCACGTTCGACGTGATGCACGGCTGCAACCCGCCCGACCTGTTCTTCCTGGTGGCGCGGGCCATGCGGGGCAAGGGCACGCGGTTCGTCTTCGACCAGCACGACCTGGTGCCCGAGCTCTACCTGTCCCGCTTCGGCCGGGGCGAGGACCTGCTCTACCGCGCGGTGTGCCGGCTGGAGCGGATGACGTACCGGGCCGCGCACGTGGTGATCGCGACGAACGAGAGCTACAGGGAGGTGGCGTTGTCGCGGGGCGGCAAACGTCCGGAGGAAGTCTTCGTGGTGCGCAGCGCCCCGGCGGTCGAGCGGTTCCGCCAGGTGCCGCCCGACGAGAGCCTGCGGCGCGGCAAGCCGTACCTGCTGTGCTACCTCGGCGTGATGGGGCCGCAGGACGGCGTGGACTACGCGCTGCGCAGCCTCGCGCGGCTGCGGGACGAGCACGGGCGTACGGACTGGCACGCGGTGTTCGTCGGCGGCGGCGACACCTTCGACGCGATGGTGGCGCTCTCCCGCGAGCTGGGCCTGGCGGACACCGTCGAGTTCACCGGCAGGATCCCCGACGAGGACCTGCTGCGCCACCTGTCCACGGCCGACGTGTGCCTGTCACCCGACCCGCTCAACCCGCTCAACGACGTCTCGACGATGAACAAGATCATGGAGTACATGGCCATGGCCAGGCCCATCGTCTCCTTCGAGCTGCGCGAGGCGCGGGTGTCGGCCGGCGAGGCGGCCCTGTACGCGCCCGCGAACGACGAGTCGGAGTTCGCGAAGCTGATCGCGCGCCTGCTCGACGACCCGGACGAGCGGCGGCGGATGGGCGAGATCGGCCGTGGCAGGGTCGCTGGCCCCCTGTCCTGGCACCATTCGAAGGCGGCGTTACTGGCGGCCTACGAAGTCGCCGTGGGGTCGCGATGACGGCTGCCGGCGTCGGTGCCCCAGCTCGTCCTGCCGCCGCGGAGCCTGGTGAGCAGCCGGTCCACGGCCAGGACGGCCAGGTAGCAGGCGGCGTCGAGCGGGCTGACCGCCCGCGCGGCCAGCAACGCGCGCAGCTCTTTCGGGCGCAGCGGGCGCGCGGGCACGCCCAGCTCGGCGAGCTGCCTGTTGCCCTGCCTGACCCTGATCCGCCGGCGCAGGTGGGCGCGGACCGTGCGGGCGGGACGCACGACGGAGCGCGCCCGCGCCACCACGACCCGCTCGTCCCCGGTGAAGCAGCCGTCCACCCACCCGTCGTCGGAGATCACGTCGGGCACCGGGAAGGCCCGCCCGTGCCCGCGCTCGTTCAGCACGTAGACGCCGACGCCCGCGAGCACCCTGGCCGGCGCGATCAGCCGGTCGTGGACCCGGTGCACACGACGGACCGCGGGGCCCGTACCGGACAGGTCCCACTCCGGCGCGGGTGCGCAGGCGAGCACGCCGGGCCGGGCGGCCGCGGCGGCGAGCGCCCGCACGGAGCCGGCGTCGATCCGCACGTCCGCGTCGAGGTAGACGCGCGGGAAGGTCACGCACGCCGCGTCGCCCAGGCGCAGCGCGTGGGCCTTGCCGGGGGTCGCGGTCTCCAGGACCCGCACGCCCGGCCGTGCCGCGGCCCGCGCCGTGCGGTCGGTGCAGGCGTTGGCCACCACGACGACGTCGAACTCGCCGGGCGCGGTCCCGTCGAGCAGCAGGTCCAGCCCTTCCGCGACGACCGATTCCTCGTTGTGCGCCGGGATGACGACACTGACCACCGGCTTCATCGGACCGCCTCCAGGAAGGACGACACATGAAAGCAGAGCAGGGCGAGCTCGACGGGGTCGTGCTGTTCAGGCCGACCCCGCACCATGACAGCCGCGGCCTGTTCACCAGGACCTTCGACGCGGCCGTCGCCGCCGAGGCCGGCCTGGCCCCCGAGACCTTCATCCAGGACAGCCAGTCGCGCTCGCGGCGCGGCACGGTCCGCGGCCTGCACGGGCGGTCGGGCAAGGGCGAGGCGAAGCTCGTCAGGTGCGCCCGCGGCGCGGTCCACGACGTGCTGGTGGACATCAGGCCGCACTCGCCGACGTTCGGGCGCAGCATGGCGGTGCGGCTCGACGACGAGGACTTCGTCACGCTGTACGTGCCCGCGGGCCTCCTGCACGGTTTCCAGGCGCTCACCGAGCCCGCCGACACCTGCTACCGCATCGACAGGCGGCACGATCCCGCCGAGGATCTGGCGGTCCGCTACGACGACCCGGATCTGCGGATCGCCTGGCCGCTTCCCGTCACCGAGGTCAGCCGGCGCGACCAGGAGGCGGGCTCGTGGGCCGATCTGCTGCGGCGGCTGGGTGGCTGAGAGGTGACGGCGATGCGCAGACCCCTCCCCCTGATGGTGGTCGTGGCGGTGCTGGCCACGGCCTGCCAGGCCGCGCCCGCCGAGCAGCCGCCGCCGAGCCCCTCCCCCACGCCGAGCATCACCAGGGCCGACGGCTCGTCCTGCCCTGACCACCCCACCCCGGCCTGCACGGGCGCGCCCCGCGGGACCAAGCTGACCAAGGTACGGCTCGACACGGAGAACGTCGCCTACCGCGTCAGGAAGCCCGGCACCGTGCTCGACGGCGTCCACGTGCCCGGTCATCTGCTGATCCACGCGGACGACGTGACCGTCAGGAACAGCGTGATCGACGGCGACGTGATCAACTCCGACGGCCCCGAGTCGTTCCGGTTCACCATCACCGACACGACGGTGGGCACCACGGGCACGTGCGAGCCGCTGCCCGGGATCGGCTACGACAAGTACAAGGCGACCAGAGTGCTGGTGCAGGGGCACAGCGACGGCTTCCGGGTCTCCGGCGACGACGTCGAGATCCGCGACTCGTACGTGAAGTTGTGCTCGAATCCCGGCGACCACTCCGACGGCATCCAGGCCTACAACGGCGGCAAGGGGCTGCTGTTCCACCACAACACCGTCGACCAGCGCGAGGCCGAGCACATCACCGCGCCCATCTTCCTGGTCGACGAGAAGTCGGAGGACGTGATCGTCACCGACAACCTCATCATGGGCGGCACGTTCAGCCTCCAGGTGCGCAACGCCCGCGGCAAGCAGGTCGTGCGCGGCAACAAGCTGGTCGACAAGTCGTGGGTGTACGGGCCCGTCGACTCCGAGTGCGGCGGGACGGAGTGGTCCGGCAACGAGCTGGTCACCATCGACGCGAGCTATCGGGTCACCTCGATCGTCGGCCCGCTGGTCTGCGAGGGTGAGAACTGATCGGCCCGCGCGGCCCGCAGCAGGGCGCCGGCGGCGCCGACGAGCACGAACGCGATCCCGGTCACGGTCGCGAACGACAGCAGGTCGAAGGTGAACGACCCGGCGAGGGGCACGAGCAGGCAGGCGGCGACGGTGAGTCCGAGGTCGCGGTCGCCGGGGTCGGCGCTCAGGTGCCGGGCCCTCAGCGCCGCGTAGCAGGCCACCACGAACACCGATGCGTACGCCACGGTCCCGATCAGCCCGGTCTCCACCATCGACAGGATGTACTGGTTGTCGAAGATCTGGTGTTTGGGGGCGTACCAGGTGCCCAGGCCGCGGCCGAGCCAGAGGTGCCGGCCGATCTCCTGGCCGGCGACGGCGTAGTCGTGGGTCCTGTACTGGATGCTCTCGTCGTTGCCGAGGTCGGTGAACAGCCCGGCGATGGCCCCGAGCAGGCCGGGCACCGCGACCCAGATGGCCGCCACGAACCCGGCGCCCGCCAGCAGCGCCAGCAGCCGCTGCCGCGCGGGCCAGCCGATGAACAACACCACGCCGGCCACGAAGAGGCTCAGCATGGCGGAGCGCGACACGGAGAACATCAGGCCGAGCCCGATGAGGAGCGTGCACGCCCACCAGCGCAGCGCCGGCTCGCCGCGCAGGCGCGCCTTGACGGCGTGGTGGGCGGCCAGCGGGAGCAGCATGGCGCAGGCGACGCCGAATTCGATGGGGTGGCCGGTGGTGGCCGCGACGCGGCGCAGCTCGGCCCGCTCCAGGACGAACGAGTCGCCCTCGGTGCTGTAGCGCAGGATCGGCAGCTCCATGAACCTGGTCAGGTCCACCGAGAACAGGAACTGGAAGGCGCCGATCACCGAGATCACCGCGCCGGCCACCACCAGCGTCTTCAGCACGAAGTCGAGCCGCCGCAGGCCCCGCACGCCGTCGCAGACCGTGAGCGCGATGCCGACGGTCGCGATCACCAGCACGAAGGAGTGGTCGCTCAGGTTGAGCTCGTCGGAGTCCATGTACCCGTACGTGGTGAACCCGAAGGTCGCCAGCATCGCGGTGAAGTAGGCGAACAGGACCGTGCGCACGGGGTTGCGCCCCTTCGCGACGCCCAGGGTGAGCGTGAGCTGCGCGCACAACCAGAGCAGCGCCGCCGCGAGGCTCACCACGTTCGCGGGTGTGAGCGAGAGCGGCAGGTACTTCAGCACCAGCCGGGCGGGCACGATCAGCAGGACCACGGTGAAGGCGGCGGCGACCGTGGCGCCGTCGGCGCGCCCCGGCAGCGGCGGGGCGCCGGAAGTCGCGGCGGCCACCGGTTACGACCCCGGCTTCCTGGCCGTGACCAGTTCCTGCTCGGCGTCCGGGGACTCGGACTCGTCCGGGTCCCGTTTGCGCCGGGTTCTCGGAAGCCCGGGGAAACCGGTCCTGCGCGCCTCTGAGAGGCTCTCAGCGGCGAACGAGGCGCAGAGGGCGGCGATCAGCCCCAGACCGAGCGCCGCGGCGGCGGAGCGCAGCTTCCTGCCCTGCTGGGGCACGGGTGTGGTGGGCGGCACCGTCTCGCTGATCGAGATGTAGGTCTCGGGTGGCGCCTGCACCTGCCGCTGGCGTACGTCCAGCTCCTGCCGGACCCGCTCGATGACCTCGCGGGCCATCCGTGTGGCAGCCTCGGGCGTGCGGCTCTCTCCCTCGACGAAGACCAGGGGGCCGGTCGCCAGCGACTCCAGGTTGTTGGTGCCGTTACTGACCGCGTAGGTGGTGTCGCCGTCGGGGCGCACGCCCATCTCGGCCACCATGTCCGGCGTGCTCATGACGTTGATCAGCATCGACGCGGCCACGTCGAGCCCGTGGTCGAAGTTGAGCAGCGGGTTGACCTGCGGGACGGGCTGGTCGGGGTCGGGTGGCACGGTCCCGCCGCTGGTCGGCGCGGTGAGCACGAGGACCGCGGAGACGGTGTAGGTGACGGGGATCGTGGAGTAGGCGTAGAACGCGCCGCCGACGGCCAGCAGGAAGGCCGGTAGGGCGACGAACCAGCGTCGCGTCAGGACGAGGACGGTCCCCCAGAAATCCACGTGCCCTCCCTGCGAGTCCTGCCTCATGGATGTCGCCGCGAATGGGGTGGAGCGTTACATAAACCCTGTAACACCGCCTCTGGCTCCCCGATAAGGGGAAGGCAGGGGCCGTTTCACGATGGGAGTCGACCCGTGAGCAAGCTGGCGGTCATCACCCCGTCCTACGCCCCGGACGCCGGCCTCTTCGCCGAGTTGCACAGGTCCGTTCTCCGCCACACCTCGGACGACACCGTCCACCACGTCTTCGTGCCCGCCCGCGACCGGCGGGCCTTCGCCAGGTTCGAGGGCCCGCGCTGCCGCCTGTGGATACGCTCGGAGCTGCTGCCCCGCAGGTACGTCCGCGTGCCCTTCACCGACGTGCACGTCAACTGCCGCCGCCCGTGGCCCCCGCTGCGCGGCTGGGTCATGCAGCAGACCGTCAAGATCGCCTCCGCCGGCCTGATCGACGCCGACGCCCTGCTCATCGTCGACTCCGACGCCGTACTGGTCCGCCCGACCGGGGTCGAGTCGTTCAGCGTGGACGGGCGGCTCTGCCTCCACCGGGTCGAGAACGCCGTGACCGCCGACATGGAGCGCCACCTCCTGTGGCACCGGGTCGCCCGCGAACTGCTCGGCCTGCCGCCCCCGCCGCCACCGCCGCTGCCCGACTACGTGACCGCGCTGACGTTCTGGGACCCGCGGATCGTGCTCGGCATGCGGCGCCACGTCACCGAGGTCACCGGCCGCGACTGGCTCGACGCGTTCAACGGGCGGCTGCACGTCTCGGAGTTCGTCCTGTACGGCGTGTTCGTCGACGAGGTGCTGAAGGCGTCGCCGCCGGTCAACACGACGATCTGCCACCTGAGCTACCACCACGAGCCGTGGGACGAGACCCAGGCGGTCGCCTTCGCCGACCGGCTGCCCCCTGACGCGGTGGGCATGATGATCTCCGCCAAGTCGCACACCCCGCACGAGGCCAGGATGGCCGCGATCCGGCGGTGCGCTCAGGTCGTCGAGTCGAGCTGATCTCCCTCCCGCTCGATCGCCGGGATGGGCCCGGTGTCCTCCTCGGCCGTCACCGGCGAGGCGGGCAGGTCCTCGGCGTGCGGCCGCGCGCCGTTGGGCGGCGCGGCACTGGGCGGCACGGCGTCAGGCGGCGCACCGTTAGACGGCGCGGCGCCGTTCTCCCGCGACGGCTCGGTGACGGGGTCCGGGGCTTCCCGGAGGCCGGGCTCGCCGGCACGGCGGGCGGCACGCAGGCGCTGCACGCCGTAGGCCACGCCGAGCCCCGCGACCACCCCGAACAGGCCGCCCGAGGCCGCCCCCAGCAGGCGGTCCGTCACGACGAGCCGGGGCACCGAGGCGGGCATCACGTCGAGGATCGCGATGTGTGTGCTCACCGGCGCGCCCAGCGCCGTCTGCCGCCTGGCCAGCTCCACCCTGATGCGCAGCCGCGCCTTGCGCATGACCTCCCTGACCACGGCCGGAGAGGTGCTCTCCACCTCGACGTAGACGAACGGCCCGTTGGTGCTGATGCCGAGCAGGTCGGGGTTGGTACGCCCGTCGTTGACGGTCAGTACGGTAGGACCGTCCTCCGTCACGCCCAGCTCGGCGGCGACCTCGGGCGTGTTGGTGGACAGGATGAGGATGCCGGCGGTCGTCCGCAGGGCGTCGTTGAACTGCAGGAGCGGGTTGGTCAGCCCTGGCCGCCGCTGGGGCCCGGTCTCCAGCGTCCCTCCCGTGGCGGGCACGGTGAGCACCATGGAGGCGGTGGAGACGTAGCGGCTCGGGACCAGGAAGTACGCGGTCAGGGCGAGCCCGATCGCCACGACGGCGACAGGCGGCCCGATCAGCTTCTTCCGGGCCAGACCCAAGACGGTTGTCCAGAAGCGCACTATTTCCGCCCCCGTCGACTTTTGTACCGATGCAAAGTGGAAATCGCCCTTGTCGTGAACGCCGTTACACCATCCGCGCCATGGACAGCAGCTTGCGGCCCCGGTGGGCGATCGTCCGGCGCTGGCGGCGGGCGTACATGCGCAGCACCGCGGAGCGCGCCCGGCGGCGCCGGTCCTCGGTGAGGTCGGCGTCGCGCACCCATCTGAGCAGCTCCCTGCACTGCAGCGTGTTCGCCGCGTGCGACTGCCACGACGGCACGCCGAGGCGGCGGGCCAGGCCCGAGATGCGTTCGAGCCGCCAGTTGCGGTGCGACAACACCTCGGGCACGTGCGCCCACGGCCCGGCCAGCGCCAGCTTGGCGGCGAACACCTCGTCCTCGCGCAACATGTTCCTGCGCGGGATGCCGACCGCCGGCTCGCGGCGCAGCAGGCCGTAGAGCGGATCGATCAGGAACGGGCTCTCGTTGAGCAGCCTGAGCATCTCGGTGAACCGTTCCACCGGGTCGTCGGAGCCCAGGCCCGTGCCCTCGTGAGGGCCCGCGTAGGCGGTGGTGGCGACCGTCCCGTCCGGCCGGCTGTAGGAGACCTGGTTGGTGACCAGGATGACGCGCTCGTCGGCCGCGAACGCCGCCATCGCGCGCGAGACGCAGGCCGGCTCCAGCCGGTCGTCGTCACCGATCCACCGGACGTACGCGCCGCGCGAGCTCCGCGCCGCGTGCGTGAAGTTGCCGAGCAGGCCGACGTTGTGCGGATGCCGGTGGTAGACGATCCTGGGGTCTCCGGCCGCCAGGTCGCGGCAGAGCTCCTCGGTGCCGTCCGTGGAGGCGTTGTCGGAGACGACCAGCTCGATGCGCGGGTAGTCCTGGGCCAGCACCGAGCCGATCACGCCTTCGAGCCGGTCGGCGCCGTTGCGCACGGGCAGGGCGATCGAGACGAGTTCAGGTTCCGGCATGTGCTCTCCCTTGACGTACGAGTCGCTCCAGCACGGCACGCGGCACCGCCGCGAGCACGAACACCAACAGCCCCGCGCCGCCCGCCACGCACAGCTCGGCGAACGCCCCGTCGACGACGGCGGACAGCCCGGCCATGACGATGCCGGCCGGCACGGCGGCCGCCAGCGGGCGGGCCAGCCCCGCGCCGAACAACCGCAGCGGCACGCCGGATCGGTGCAGCGCCACCCCCAGCAGCGGCAGCGCCACCACCACCGCGATGACCGCGTGCGCCACGGCGGCGCCCTCGATGCCGCCGAGCCGCGCGCCCGCCATGAGCGCGGGCACGAGCGCGAGCGCCCAGGCCAGGTTCACCCACATGGGCGACCTGGTCGCGCCGGTCGCGGCCAGCACGTCGGTGATCAGCAGGGTCAGCATGCGCACGGCCATCACGACCGCCAGGAAGCGCAGCACCTCGGCCGACGGCAGCCAGCGCGCGCCGTAGAGGAACTCCACGATCGCGGGGGCGAGCGTGCCCATGAGCACCGCGACCGGCACCACCAGCGTCGCCAGCAGCGGCACCGCCTGCCGTACGCCGGCCCGCAACGGCTCGGTGCCCTCCTCGGCCAGGCGGGAGAAGCTGGGCAGCGCGACGTAGCGGATGGCCGTGCCGATGAGCCCGGGCACCCAGCTGGAGATGTTGAAAGCCAGCAGGTAGAAGCCCAGCAACGCGGGCCCGAGCACGTCGCCGACGATGACCGCGTCGACGTTGAGGAGCAGCCCCTCGATGCCGAGGCCGGCGCAGAGCGGCAGCCCGAAACGCAGCAGCCTGGCGGCCACCGCGCGGTCGAAGCCGAGCTCGATCCTGATCCTGGCCAGGACGACCACCAGCATGCCGGTGAGCACCGCCCCGCTGAGCTGGCCCCAGGCGAAGCTGTAGGCCCCGGCGCCGTTCGCGGCCAGGGTGATGGAGACGGTGGCGTTGGCGGCGAACCCGGCGAGGTTGGCCCAGGCCAGCCTGTCCTGCCGGAACGTGCGCATCAGCGCGGCGCTGCGGACCGCGGTCAGCCCGTAGACGAGGTTGGTGGCCATGAGGATGCGGATCACCCAGGTGGCGTCCTCGCTGCCGGCCAGCCGGGCGTAGAACGGCGCGATGACCCAGAACAGCGCGTACAGGGTGGCGCTCGACAGGATGGCCACCACCGTGGCCGTGGGCGCGACCTCCTCCAGCCTGCCGCGCCACTGGACGGTCGCGGAGATCACCCCGGCGTCGTTGACGTAGATGACGAACTGGCTGGCGGCCAGGGCGATGGCGAACACGCCGAAGTCCTCGGGCACCAGCAGCCTGGCCAGGACCAGGCTCATCACGAACGAGCCCGCCTTCATGACCAGGTTTCCCAGCAGGCTCCAGCGCAGCCCCCGCCCCGCCTTCCTGCCGATCTCGCCGGCTTCGCTCATGGGGTGTCCCCGTCGCCCGGGGGCAGCCTCTCCAGCCAGATCTCCCGCCAGAACGGCACGAACTCGCGCGGGCAGTTGGCGTTGTAGACGCCTTCGCAGACGAGGTCGTCGAGGACGATGCACGGGCTCTTCATGCTGAGCATGCGGCCGGTCTTCTCGTCCAGGCAACGCTCGACCCTGGCGCGCACCCGCGCCGTCCTGCCACAGTAGCGGGCCATCTCCTCCTCGAAGCCCAGCCCGCGGTTGAGCAGGTCGGCGTTGAGGGTGTCGAGGATCTCCTTCTTGGACCTGATCCTGACCAGCTCGCCCGGTTTCAGGTCGAGCTCCTCCGTCGGAGTGACGCGGCCGGCCCGTCCCTCGACGAAACCCCAGCGCAGCCCGCGCCTGATCCACAGGCGTCGCGGCAGGGCCTTCTTGCTGAGCTCCTGGAAGCGGTTGAACAGCCCGGCGAGGAACGCGCGGACCACCGACGCCACGCCGGCGTTGCCGGTGCGCACGTCGGTGACGTACTGGCCGAGGTCGCGGAACGGCAGGCAGGCCGGCGCCGCCCTGAGCAGCTCGGTGGCCTGGCAGGAGTAGTGGTCGGCGTCCTTGCGGGTGTTGGCCCGGAGGAGCGGCAGCAGCTCCGGTTCGGGCGTGGGCGGGGCCTGCGGCTCGTCCGGATCGACCCGTTTGAGCCAGGCCTCCTTCCAGTACAACGAGCAGGCCGTCTGGCAACCGCCGTGCTCCCCGCCGTCGCAGCGTGCCCCGGTCAGGTGGACGGCCCTCTCCATACGGCGCATGCCGCTGCGGCTGATCGTGTCGCAGAGTTTGTGCGCGACCTTGTGCACCGTCATCCGCCGGCCGCAGAAGCGCGCCATCTCCGGCATGAACGGCAGGCTCTCCAGTTCGCCCCGCTCGTCCAGCGTGGCCAGGATCTCCGCCTCGCCACGCACCTCGACGAGATCGCCCACCCGCAGGTTCACGCGTCCTCCCTCTTCAGCAGTCCCGCCGCCCCCAGCGC